>CAMWWW010000161.1 GCA_947178015.1 uncultured Clostridia bacterium | reverse complement strand
GGGAGGGGACGATCACAGAATCGCAGACTGAGTATAAGGACTGGAGCAACAACTGGAAACAGTATTTTAAGCCATTTACTGTGGAGGATATCTTGATTAAGCCGACATGGGAGGAGCTGCCAGCGGGGCAGGAGGATAAGCTGCTTATCCAAATCGATCCGGGCACGGCATTTGGCACAGGGAAACATGAGACGACGCAGCTTTGCATCCGTCAGCTTAGAAAATATCTGGTACCCGGAATGAAGCTTTTGGATGTGGGGACGGGAAGTGGTATCCTCTCGGTTGTGGGGCTTAAGCTTGGGGCAGAATACGCGCTGGGGACAGATCTGGACCCCAACGCAGTATCTGCGGCAAAGGAAAACAGAGAGGTAAATGGAATTTTGCCTGAGCAGTTTCAGGTCTGCATAGGAAATATCATAGAAGATAAGACAGTGAAAGAACAGGTTGGTTTTGAAAAGTATGATATTGTGACAGCGAATATTCTGGCGGATATTATTATTCCACTTCAGGAAATAATCGCTGCACATATAAAGCCGGGCGGATACTTTATCTCCTCCGGCATTATTGACAGCAAGGAGCAGGCGGTGCTGGATGCCATTTCCAAGAATCCGCAGCTTGAGGTAATCGAGACTGCCAGACAGGGAGAGTGGGTGTCTATCACGGCGAGGCGCAGAAGTGAAAGGGAAACAGGGAGATAAAGATGCATCATTTTTTTGTTGATCGATCGCAGGTAAAGGATGGGACGATTTATATCGAAGGCAGTGATTTCAATCATATGAAAAATGTGCTTCGCATCCGTCAGGGAGAGAAGCTTAAAATCAGCGACGGAGGCAATGCTGCTTACACCTGCGCGCTTGGCGAGTACAAAGAACATATGGCTGTGTGCACAATTCTAGGTAAGGAGGAGTCCTATGTGGAGCTTCCGTCAGAAATATATTTGTTTCAGGGACTTCCCAAGGCAGATAAGATGGAGCTGATTATACAGAAGGCAGTGGAGCTGGGAGTCACTGCGGTGATCCCAGTTATGACAAGCCGTTCGGTGGTAAAGCTTGACAAGAAAAAAGAGGAGAGCAGGCTGAAGCGATGGAACAGCATAGCAGAGAGTGCGGCGAAACAGTCAGGGAGGCTGGTACTCCCGAAGGTGGAGCAGGTGTTAAGCTTTCAGGAGGCAGCGGTTCGCATGGAGGCGCTGACACATCGCCTGATTCCCTATGAATTATGCGAAGGCATGGAGGAGACAAGACGACGGATTAGCAAAATACAGCCGGGTGATAGCATTGGCATGATGATAGGCCCGGAGGGAGGTTTTGAGAAGGAGGAGATCGCCTGCGCTTTGGAGCATGGAATGGAGCCAATCACGCTGGGAGGAAGAATCCTTCGGACGGAGACAGCGGGGATGAGTCTGTTGTCTGTCCTTATGTTTCTGCTAGATCAAAGGCAGAGCGGAGAGGAGAAAACAGATGGAAGCATATCTTGATAATTCTGCGACAACAAAGGTATCTGCCCGTGTGGTGGAGGCGGTTGCTGCCGCCATGACGGACGATTATGGAAATCCTTCTGCCATGCACAACATGGGTGTGAGGGCAGAGAATAAGGTGAGGGAAGCGAGGGAGCTTCTCGCGCGGCTGATAAAAGTGGAGGAAAAGGAGATCTATTTTACTTCCGGCGGCACGGAGTCGAATAATATGGCGCTGATTGGCGCGGCGATGGCAAACAGACGCGCCGGAAACCGAATTATCACCACACAGATAGAGCATCCCTCTGTCAGCAACACCATGGAATACCTTAAGGAACAGGGCTTTGCGATCACAGCGCTGCCAGTAGATCCATATGGTCAGGTACAAAAAGAGGCGCTTCGCGAGGCGATGACAGAGGATACCATTTTAGTATCGGTGATGTATGTCAATAATGAGATAGGAGCCGTGGAGCCAGTGGAGGAAATCAGTCATATCATCCGTGCTGTCAATCCCAAAGTGATTTTTCATGTGGACGGCATACAGGCATTTGGAAAGTACAAGATCTATCCAAAACGACTTGGGATTGATCTGCTGTCCGTGAGCGGGCATAAGCTGCACGCGCCCAAGGGAGTGGGCTTTTTATATAAACATTCCCAGATCAAGGTAAAGCCCATTGTATTCGGCGGAGGGCAGCAGGACGGACTGCGCGCAGGCACACTCAACGTGCCGGGGATTGTGGGGCTTGCCGTGGCAGCAGGGGAGGCCTATACAGATTTTGAAAAAAAGCAGGAGAAGCTGTATCAATTAAAGGCTCTATTTGTGGCGGGCATACAAGAAATCGAAGGAACAAAGATGAATGGATATCCCGGCAGGGAGAGTGCACCGCATATTGTGAGCGTAAGTTTCGACGGGGTGAGAAGCGAAGTGCTGCTTCACGCGCTGGAAGAGCGAGGCATCTATGCATCGGCAGGCTCAGCGTGTTCCTCTCACAAAGCCTCCATAAGTCCTACTCTTAAGGCGCTGGGTCTTGATAAGCACTATCTGGACTCTACTTTGCGCTTCAGCTTTAGCATATTTACAACAGAAGAAGAGATTGATTATGCATTGAAGGCACTAAAAGAGATATTGCCTGTGCTGAGAAAAGTGACAGGAAGGTAGCAAATCGGGAAAGGGGATATATGTATAAAGCATTTTTGATAAAATACGGGGAGATAGGGATTAAGGGAAAAAACCGCTATATGTTTGAGGACGCTCTGGTAAAGCAGATAGAGCGCGCACTCAGCCACGTCGAAGGAAGCTTCACTGTGACAAAGGAATCTGGACGCATCTACGTAGATACAGAGGGAGAATATGACTACGAAGAGATGATACAAGCATTGCAGCACGTATTTGGCATTGTCGGGATCGCTCCTATGGTCCAGATCGAAGAGGAAGGCTTTGACAGGCTGGCAGAGGAATTCATTGCCTATGTGGACGCCGTCTATCCCGACAAAAATTTCACCTTTAAGGTACATGCCAGAAGAGGAAGAAAAAATTATCCCATGGATTCCATGGAGATTAATAAGGAGCTTGGTTCACGGCTGCTCGCGGCGTTTCCAGAGCTTAAGGTAGATGTACACCAGCCAAAGGTAAACCTATATGTGGAGATCCGCCAGCGGATCAATCTATTTTCAGAGGTACTACCCGGCTGCGGCGGCATGCCAGTAGGAACAAATGGAAAGGCGATGCTTCTTCTGTCCGGCGGTATTGACAGCCCTGTGGCGGGCTATATGATAGCAAAGCGCGGAGTAGTGTTGGAAGCAGTCTATTTTCACGCGCCGCCCTACACCAGTGAAAGGGCAAAACAGAAGGTAATAGATTTAGCGAAACAGGTCGCATCCTACGCAGGTCCCATTCAGCTTCATATCGTAAACTTTACAGATATTCAGCTCTACATTCATGAAAAATGCCCACATGAAGAGCTGACCATCATTATGCGCCGCTACATGATGAAAATCGCGCAAAAACTTGCGGAGGAAAACGGCGCGCTAGGTCTAATCACCGGAGAGAGCATCGGACAGGTGGCGAGCCAGACAATACACAGCCTCTACGCGACAAATGAGGTCTGTACGATGCCCGTATTTCGCCCGCTAATCGGATTTGACAAGCAAGATATCGTAGACATTGCACTGAAAATTGGAACCTATGAGACATCGATCCTGCCATACGAGGATTGCTGCACAATATTTGTGGCCAAACATCCCGTGACCAAACCAAACCTAAAGATAATACGACATTCCGAGGAGAATCTGTCAGAAAAAATAGAAGAGCTCGTCCAGACGGCTCTCGACACAAAAGAAACCATTCTATGCGGAAGCTGACACATACCCAAAAGGTTCTCGCGCAACTCGTGCGACGTGTTAGCGATTTCGTTCCGCCGCGCGAGTCCGCACATAAAAAAGAGGGCATCCAGCATGGATACCCTCTTGAATGATCCGCCAAAAACCGCCGCTTCTGCGGCAGTAGCACCCCATTGACTTGGCTTGATTAGATTAAGTACGGAGTCAGAACAGAAAGAATCTCAGTTGTATCGCCCTCTGCATGAATGTTCAGGTCGATAGGCTTGGACAGATCCAGACTGAAAATACCCATAATAGACTTTGCATCGATCACATATCTGCCAGATACTAAGTCAAAATCAACATCAAACTTTGTGATGTCATTAACGAAGGCTTTCACCTTGTCAATAGAGTTTAAAGAAATTTTTACTGTTTTCATTGTAATACCCTCCTTGTTTGTTATACATAACAAATGAAATATTGTCTACGGTTCTATACTAACGGTAATGAATGGAAAAGTCAATATACAAAGTTAATAAAAAAATGTCTCGACATTACGCATAGTATCCATATTATGGGAAAAAATAGATAAATTAGAGAGAAAACGAGGTTGAAATATTATGAAAAAAGCTGCATTACATAATTTAGGCTGCAAGGTAAACGCATATGAGACAGAAGCAATGCAGCAGAGGCTTAAGGAAAATGGCTATGTCATTGTACCCTTTACAGAGGAAGCGGACGTCTATATTATCAACACCTGCACTGTCACCAACATAGCGGACCGCAAATCCCGCCAGATGCTGCACCGCGCCAAAAAAAGAAACCCCAACGCTATTGTAGTAGCCGCAGGCTGCTATGTACAGACCGCAAAAGAAACATGCGAGGCAGACGAATCCGTTGACATCATAATAGGAAATAACAGAAAAAAAGATATTATTCAGATTCTGGAAGAATATCAAGCCAAGAAAAAGAACACAGACACCATTATAGACATTAACCACACGAAAGAATACGAAGATATGCCAGTGACGCAGATGGAAAACCACACGCGCGCCTATATCAAAATACAAGACGGCTGCAACCAGTTCTGCACCTACTGTGTCATTCCCTACGCGAGAGGAAGAGTGAGAAGCAGAGACGCAGAATCCATAAAAATGGAAGTACAAAAACTAGCCGAAGCCGGCTTTAAAGAAATCGTGCTGACAGGAATCCATCTAAGCTCCTACGGAATAGACAAAGAAGAAACATGCACCCTGCTTACCCTGATCAAACAGCTTCATACCATAGCAGGCATTGAAAGAATTCGCTTGGGATCACTAGAACCCAAGATAATAACAGAAGACTTTGTAAAAAGCATCAGTTCCTTACAAAAAGTATGTCCCCACTTTCACCTCTCCCTTCAAAGCGGAAGCGACACCGTGCTAAAACGCATGAACCGCCGCTACACCAGCGAGGAATATGAAAAAGGCTGTCAGATTCTTAGAAAATACTATAAAAATCCAGCGATCACAACCGATATCATAACAGGATTTCCGGGAGAGACAGAAGAAGAATTCCAAGAAACCTATGCCTTTGCCAAGCGCATTGCATTTTATGATATGCATATCTTTAAATACTCAAGACGAGAAGGCACGAAAGCCGCCGCGATGGAACAACAGATTCCAGAACAAACAAAAACAGAGCGCAGCGATCAACTGCTGACTTTGGCGGAAAAACTATCCGAAGAATATAGAAAAAGATTTATTGGGCAGGAAATGGATATACTGATAGAAGAGACAGAGACAATAGAAGGAGAGCAATATCAAGTGGGGCATACATGCGAATATATTAAGGTTGCGGTAAAAGAAAAGGAAAATCTGTGCGGAAAGATCATTAGAGTACGCTTAAAAGAGAGGATAAAAGAAAGAATGGAAATTATCTATGGGGATGTACTTTATTTGATATAGAAATGGGGGGAGTCATTTTCGAGAGAGGTCCGCGCAGAGAATCGCCTATAGTCCTCCGTCACCCCGC
>CAMWWW010000160.1 GCA_947178015.1 uncultured Clostridia bacterium | reverse complement strand
CGGGGTGACGGAGGAAATAGCAGCGCTGGCTATGCGGACCTTTCTCGAAAATGATGCAACGAATTATAATCTGTTTCTGAAAAAGAATAAGTTTTTCAAAGATGTCAGTTATTATAAAAACTATGCTTGACATGTACGTGATTCGATTGTTATGATTGGATTGCGTATTTTAAATGTAAAGGAGAAAGATGCAATGTATGATGCTATGAAAACAGTGAATTTATATGATTTATCCCAGACAATCGCTTCCAAGCTGCTTTGTGAAACCATGTATCCATGGGAGGTTCTTCCGAAAATAGGTGAGTTTATTCGTGCTCTTGGCAGCCAGCTTTCGGAGGAGGAGTACATACAGCAGGGAGAAGATGTCTGGATTGCAAAGGATGCAAGTGTTGCTCCCTCAGCGGCGATCCATGGACCAGCGATTATTGGCAAGGGCGCGGAGATTCGTCATTGTGCTTTTATCCGCGGCAACGCCATTGTAGGAGAGGGTGCTGTGGTGGGAAATTCTACCGAGCTTAAGAATGTTATTTTATTTAATAAGGTTCAGGTTCCGCATTATAATTATGTCGGGGATTCTATTTTGGGGTATTGTTCTCATATGGGAGCAGGTTCCATTACTTCGAACGTGAAATCGGATAAGAAGCTGGTGGTGCTGCATACGCCGGAGGGAGATCTGGAGACCGGTATGAAAAAGTTTGGGGCAATGCTTGGCGATTATGTGGAGGTCGGCTGTGGTACGGTGTTGAATCCGGGTACTGTTGTGGGAAGAAATGTCAATATTTATCCGCTGTCTATGGTTCGCGGTGTCATTGCTGAAAATAGCATTTATAAAAAGCAGGGCGAGGTTGCGCAGAAAAATGCCGATAAGTAGTAGGGGAGTCATAAGCGGCAGGGAAACGGGGCGTAAATATTTGCTTTTTGGATGATAAAGGGGCTTTATTATGGCTCGTCTGGCAGATCGACAAGCTGTGCAGTGTGTCCAGTAAAGGGCAGAAATGTTTCAAAAATATCTTGAGTTTTGATTCTCAGGCTTGCCGTATTGATACAAGGGTGACAGCCAAGGTAAGTGCTTTCTGCGATTGCTCGATCCATAAAAAGGCGGACTTGGTGTTTGGTGTCATGGATAAGTCCAAGAATGGTCACCGATCCCGGAGTGAGTCCAAGGAGATCCTTGAGATATTCAGGAGGGGCAAAAGAGAGCCGTGAGCTTCCAATTTGTTTTGAAAATACAGAGGTTTTAAATTTTTTTGCGCCGGGCATGAGAAGAAGGTAAAACGCGGTTTTTTGATGGTTGCACAGAAAGAGATTTTTGCAGATTTCTATCTCAAGCATGGCGTCTACATGGGAGCAGTCTGCTATGGTGTGGACAGCCTCGTGATCGACGCGCAAAAAAGGGATGTGTAGTTTATCAAGGATGTCGTAGGTGTAAATTTCCACAGAGGGACGTCCGGTTTCTATTTCTGGGCGTCCATGATATACAATAGATTTGACAGTGGACATAATCGTATCTCCTTCCAATAAATAACATATATCATAGAACGAAAGAAAGGATTCGTCAATATGCAGCAGGTAAAATTACCGGAAGAATTTCGAAAACGCATGGAAATGGAGCTGAAAGAAGAGTACCCGGATTTTCTGAGAAGTTATGATAGGGAGCGTGCATATGGTCTGCGTGTCAATACGACAAAGCTAAGTGGCGAGACGTTGCGCTCCATTACCGACTTTCATCTTTCTCCTGTGGAGTGGTGCGATACAGGCTTTTATTATGATGCAGAGGATTATCCCGGCAAGCATCCTTTGCATGAGGCAGGGCTGTATTATATTCAGGAGCCAAGTGCTATGGCGGTTGTGGAGATGTTGATGCCAAAACCCGGTGAACGAGTGTTGGATCTCTGTGCTGCTCCGGGAGGGAAGACTTCTCATATTGGTGCAAAGCTAAACCATACTGGTTTTCTTTTGTCGAATGAGATCCATCCGCAGAGGGCGAAGATACTGTCGCAGAATGTTGAGCGCATGGGACTTACCAATACGGTGGTGACAAACGAGACGCCGGAACGTCTTGCTGTATATTTTCCAGAATTTTTTGATCGGATTGTGGTAGATGCCCCCTGTTCGGGTGAGGGGATGTTTCGAAAGGATGAAAATGCCAGAGCAGAGTGGTCGTTGGATCAGGTTGCTATGTGTGCTGCCCGCCAGAAAAAGATTTTAGAGGCAGCGCATCGGATGCTTTGTCCCGGCGGCTGTATGGTCTATTCCACTTGTACCTTTTCCCCGGAGGAGGATGAGGAGGTGGTAGAAGCTTTTTTGGAGGAGCATAAGGAATATTTTCCGATAAAGCGCGCTGTGCCGAAAAGTTTTGTAGCTTGTCGGATACCGGGGGCATACCGATTATATCCCCACCATCTGGAGGGAGAAGGGCATTTTCTGGCAGTGTTAAAAAAAGGAGAATGGGGAAAAGAGCCAATCTCGCCGCTTACGCATAAGGAGTTAAAGGACAAAAGGCTTTTGACGGATTATGAGGTATTTAAAAAGGGAATAGGGCTGGTGCTTCCCAGAGAAAATTACATTCTGTTTGGCGATCAGCTTTATCTGCTTCCAGAAGCAATGACAGAAATAAAAGGTTTGAAGATAGAGCGCCCCGGATTACATCTTGGCACTCTGAAAAAGAATCGGTTTGATCCCTCCCATGCGCTTGCTATGGCACTGCGGGAGGAAGAGGCGGCAAATACCATTCATTTTTCTTCCGACTCAGAGCATATCAGGGCATATCTGCGCGGGGAGAGCATATCGGTTCAGAATGGTCGAGAATTGCCGGCGAACGGCTGGTGTCTGGTACTTGTGGATGGATACAGCATCGGTTGGGGGAAGGTAAACAATGGAGTATTAAAAAATCATTATCCGAAGGGATTGCGGACCGTCTAAAAGGGGCGGCGAAAAGAGGAGCGGCTGGCTGGGCCGCCACAACATTTTATAGTTATTTAATAGATTTTCTCTCTCTGCCCGCTTGACTTTTTTTTCCTGAAATGAGATAATAAATACAAATTTTTCATTATTGAAGGAGGAAATACGATGGCAACAAAAGCTTATTATCCAATCAGCGAGATCGGCGCTGGAAAAGTTGGTTTTTCCAAGACTCGTTCTATTATCGAGGCTGCCTTTTACGGAAACAATGTAGTGAAGGTTAATACCTTAAAGGAAGCTTATGATATGGCTAAAAATTCGCCCGGAACGATCGTGACGGACATGCCTGTATATAGAGGAGAAGAATTTGGTCTGGACAAGGACGCAAAAGTTCTTTTATTTAATGATGGCGCTGTTACCGGACGTTACGCAACCGCACGCCGCATTAAGGGCGAGCCGGGCGTAGATGATGCAAAGCTGGATAAGGTAGTGATGGATGCTGTTTATGAGACACGCTGGAAGACGATGTATCATGCAGAGTGTTTTGTTGGTCTTGATCCAGAATTTATGGTAAAAGCACATCTTCTGATTCCAGAGGGAGAGGAAAATCTGCTTTACAACTGGATGATCAACTTCCAGTATATGTCTGATGAATATGTAAAGATGTACAAAAATTCTAAGGCAGTAGGAGATGGAAAGGAAGCAGATATCTATATCTTCTCTGATCCGCAGTGGACACCGGGCAACCGTCCTGACGTTGACTATAGCTGCTTAAGCGATCCGCTTACTCTCTGCTATTTTGATACCAATGAGAACTGTGCAGCAATTCTTGGAATGAGATATTTTGGAGAGCACAAGAAGGGCACACTTACTATGGCTTGGGCGATTGCAAATAGAAATGGCTACGCTTCCTGCCATGGCGGACAGAAGGAGTACACATTGGCAGACGGCAGCAAGTTTGTTGCTTCTGTTTATGGTCTGTCCGGATCTGGTAAGTCTACATTGACACATGCAAAGCATAATGGCAAGTATGAAATTAAGGTTCTTCATGATGATGCATTTATTATCAATACCGATACTTGTGCATCCGTTGCGCTTGAGCCTACTTATTTTGATAAGACAGCAGATTATCCTACAGGCTGTCCAGACAACAAATATCTTTTGACGGCACAGAACTGCTCCGCTACACTGGATGAAGATGGAAAGGTTCAGCTTGTGACAGAGGATATCAGAAATGGAAACGGCCGTGCGATTAAGTCTAAGCTGTGGTCTCCAAACCGTGTAGATAAGATTGATGCTCCTGTTAATGCTATTTTCTGGATTATGAAGGACCCTACCATTCCTCCGATAGTGAAGTTAAAGGGAGCTGCCCTTGCATCCGTTATGGGAGCTACACTTGCCACAAAGACATCCTCCGCAGAGCGTGTGGCAGCAGGAACAGACTTGAACGCAATTCGTATCGTGCCATATGCGAATCCTTTCAGAACCTATCCTCTGGTAAATGACTATGAGAAGTTCAAGAAGCTGGTTCAGGAGAAGAATGTAGACTGCTATATTGTCAACACTGGAGACTTTATGGGCAAGAAGGTAAAACCTGCTGATACACTTGGAATTCTTGAGACTATTGTAGAAGGAAAAGCACAGTTTGAGCAGTGGGGACCATTTGAGGATATCGAGATTATGAACGACTGGTCCGGCAAGACAGGTGATTTTACACCCGATCTCAACGATGCAGACTACAAGAACCAGTTAAAGAACGCTATGCAGACACGTGTGAAGGCTGTAGAGGACTTCTCAACGAAGAAGGAAGGCTATGACAAGCTTCCTGACGAGGCGTTAGAGGCATTGAAGAAGCTGGTTAATGCATTATAAATCTATCTTATAAATTTATAAATAAAGGAATATAAGGAAAAACTGCTCCGTATGATGATATGGAGCGGTTTTTTCGTGGGAGATTTTGGAGAAGGTATTCTTTTTCAAAGGTAGAACACTATAGATAAGGAAAAATTAGATTATTAGGAAATAAGTCCGATATAGGAAAAAATAAGGTTGTTTTCTTAAAAAAAATTGTGGTGAATCAGCGGAAAATGTGTTAATATAAAAATAAAGACTTTTTCAAACACGCGCTAAAAAGCAGGTGGCGTATATCTGCTTTAAATTTTAGGTAATCTATAGGTGAGGCACGGATGCAGCACTGTTCAGATGAAAGGGAGGGTATTTCATGGCCAGAGTTGGAGAAAACGGACAATTCAAGGAGGAAATCAGAACGTGTAAATTCTGTGGTGCGATGTTTTATTATTATGGATTTGGGTATGGTTATTGTGCACGATGTACACCGATCGACGACGAGATGTTTCACAGGGTAAAGAATTATATCTGGGAGCATGGCTCAGCTACGATGGCGATGGTCAGCGCTGCCACTGGTGTCAGCATGAAGCAGATCACACAGTATCTAAAGGATGGAAGGCTTGAGATTCCAGAGGAATCCAATATTTTTATACGATGCGAACTGTGTAATGCAGAGATCCGATTTGGGAGATACTGCCCGGAATGTGCAAGCCGCACATCGAAAAAATTTGAGAGCGCTGTGAAGATGGATCTCTTTGAGGTTGGGGAGAAGCCCAAGGAAATGAAGGGCAAGATGCACTATCTGGGAAGTGATGAGTAAAATAAATAAGACATCTTTGGAAATAAATGTTATTTGCAATATTGTGAGAAAATCCTTGAAAAGTTGGGTAAATTAGATTATAATGAGTGTAGTAAAAAGCTTATGCTTCCTGAGATGTTCGATACTCCTATTTCTTTGAACCTACGTGTACGTTTACGGGATTCCTATATTGCTGGCACGATGTCAGGCCTCCTTACGAGTGGAAGGCAGAATGTCAGTTGCGGTTGCCCACCTAGCTTTGCTAGGCGTCAAATAATAGGAACCGGCATTTTGGGGCATAACAAAAGAAAAG
>CAMWWW010000159.1 GCA_947178015.1 uncultured Clostridia bacterium | reverse complement strand
CGAGGTCTGCGAAGCAGGAAGCCCATTGGCTTTAGACAATGGGTAGTTCACTAAAACGGGGAAGCAACGATAAATAGGACTTGCAACGAACCGAAAAAATTTCGGATAAACAAAAAAAGTGCCACAAAGTTAAATTATGGATTTTGTGGCACTAAAAAGTTTTTTAAACTTTTTCTGACTTTCTAAGAAGGATAAAGCCTATGATAAATAGCAGTGCAAGCGCGAGTATTCCATAGGTGGAGGTTCCAAATATAAATGCGCACAATGCGACGATAAGAGGCCCAAAAAAGTCTGCAAATTTTCCAAATATATCGAAAAATCCAAAGTATTCACTTGCTTCTTCCTTCGGGATCAATTTTCCATAGTAGGCGCGCGAGAGGGACTGTATACCGCCTTGGCACATGCCGACAGCGATGGCGAGCACCCAAAATTCCCATGCCTTATCGAGCTGATAGCCAAAAAGGCAGATGGCGATGTAGCAGAGAATAAAAAAGCGTATCAGCTTGAGAGAACCATATTTCTGTGCAAGTTTTCCGCTTAGAATGGCGCATGGAAAGGCCACAATCTGCGTTACTAAAAGAGCCAATATCATGGAGGTGCTGTCAATACCAACTTCTCCTCCATAGGTTGTGGAGAGGGAAATAATGGTATATACACCGTCAATATAACAGAAATAACCGATAACAAAGAAAAGAATTTTTTTCTCTGATTTAAGCTTTTGGAAGGTGGCTCCAAGGCGTTTAAAAACGTGGGATAATGTATTGTTGCTGCGTTCTAGATAATAGGTCTGTTTGACATTTTTAAGGAGCGGAACCGTCATGCCAACCCACCAGACAGCCGTGATCAGAAAGGAGAGCTGTGTTGCCTGCGCGGTGGACATCCCAAAGGGGCGTGTAAAGATAAGGATAATTCCCGCAACAAAGGGGATACAGCTTCCAATATAGCCCCATGCAAAACCGTGGGAGGATACCATGTCCATCCGTTCATCTGTGGTGACATCTGTGATCATGGAATCATAGAATACATTACAGGCGCTGTAGGAAAGTCGGGCTATTACAAATACAATTAAAAATATAAGCCAATGCTCCGTGAAGGAGAGCACAAGAAGTGCTAGTATGGAGATGCAGAGGGAGGTAGAAAAAATAGGTTTTTTCATCCCCTTGTAGTCAGCGATGGCTCCCAGTATGGGAGAGAGAATCGCAAGGATCAGGACAGATATGGCGGTGACGCTCGCCCATAGACCGGAGGTTCTTGCCTCAGTAATGCCAGCTCCGGCTGCCAACGATTGAAAAAAAATCGGGATGGTGGTGGAGACTAACATGGTAAATGCAGAGTTGCCCACATCATACAAAATCCAGCTAATTTCCGTTTTGTTGAGCTTTTCTTTCATGTGTTTCATCATTCCTTTCTTCGAACATATTCTAAACTGTAGTTTTCTTATTTAGTATACCGGAAAGCGAGTGGTTTGACTATCAAAATTTTAGAAAATACAGGTAAATTTTCCAAAAAATGATACATAGATGGAGGATTTTGTGTTATACTAAAAAATGTAGTAAATAAAGGAGGAAAAGAGGACAAGTATGGAGATTTCAAAAATACCAGAGTATGAGCTGATAGAGCATCGCACGCTCTCAGATATTCAGGCAGAAGGATATCTGCTCAAACACAGAAAGACCGGGGCAAGGGTGGTTGCCATTGAGGCAGAAGATGAGAATAAGGTATTTAATATCGGCTTTCGTACCCCGGCGCCGAATAGTACAGGGGTTCCGCATATTATTGAACATAGTGTACTGTGCGGATCAGATAAGTTTCCTGTCAAGGACCCATTTATCGAATTAGTCAAGGGTTCCTTGAATACCTTTTTAAATGCGATGACTTACCCGGACAGAACACTCTATCCGGTGGCAAGCTGCAATGACACGGATTTTCAGAATCTGATGGATGTTTATCTGGATGCTGTTCTGCATCCGAATATTTATAAGCATAAGGAAATATTTATGCAGGAGGGGTGGAGCTATCATCTGGAGGAGGAAGATGGCGAGCTTACTTATAACGGCGTTGTCTACAACGAGATGAAGGGGGCTTTTTCCTTGCCAGAAGGAGTGCTGGACAGAGAGACTACCGCCGCACTATTTCCAGATACCAGCTACAGCAATATATCAGGGGGAAACCCAGAGAATATACCGGAGCTAACCTATGAAGCATTTCTGGATTTTCATAGGCGGTATTATCATCCGTCCAACAGTTATATCTATCTCTATGGAGATATGGATATGGCAGAAAAGCTTGCCTTTATCGACAGAGAGTATTTAAGACATTACGACTATTACAATATTGACTCAAGTATTTTGGAGCAAAAGCCTTTTGATAAGGTGAGGAGAGTATGCAAGGGCTATTCCATCACAGATGCAGAGAGTTTAAAGGAGAACACCTATCTTTCCTACAATATATCCATTGGCGACGGGCTTGACAGAGACAGAAATCTTGCCTTTGAGATTTTGGAGTATGTTTTGGTTGCTTCTCCCGGCGCACCATTAAAGCAGGCACTGCTGGATGCAGGCATTGGAAGAGATGTGTACGGAGGAGTGGAGACAGATCTCAGGAATAGTGTATTTGCTGTGGTGGCAAAGAATTCCGACAAAGAGAAAGAAGAGGAATTCGTAAAGGTCATTATGGACACCGTGAAAAAGATTGTGGAGGAAGGCATTGACAAGGAAGCGCTGGAATCAGCAATCAATTATCTGGAATTTCAGTACAGAGAGGCGGATTTCGGCAGATACCCGAAGGGACTGATGCTGGGACTTCAGGTGTACCAGAGCTGGATCTACGATGACAACAAGCCTTTTATGAATCTTGAGATGAATCAATGCTTTGCAGAGATGAAGGAGAGGATTAAGACCAGCTATTTTGAGGATATGCTAAGAAGCTGTGTCCTTGAGAATACCCATGCTGCTCTTGTTATGATTGAGCCGGAGAAAGGGCTTACTACAAAACGTGAGGAAGAGCTAAGAAAGAAACTAAAGGCTTATAAGGACAGTCTTTCTTTAGAAGAGAGAAGAAAGCTTGTGGAGGAGACAAAGAATCTGGCACTCTATAAGGAAACCCCTTCTTCACAGGAGGATATGAAAAAGATCCCGATGCTAAAAAGAACGGATATTAAAAAAGAGGCCGCTCCCCTTATTCTTGAGGAGCGTGAGTCATCTGGGACAAAGGTACTGTTTCACCCTATATTTACCAATGGAATTGGCTATCTGAACCTTGTATTTTGCGCCGATGATCTGCCAGAAGAGCTTCTGCCGTATTTTAGTTTGCTAAAAAGTGTGCTTGGCTTTGTGGATACCACACATTATAGTTATGAGAAGCTGTTTCAGGAGATCAATCGCCAGACGGGTGGAATTGACAGCTCCGCGGTAATTTATGGGGATAGCGATGCAAAGAAAACAGGAGGAAAGCTGACCTTCCAGATTGCTGCAAAGGCATTGTATGAGAAACAGCCATTCGCTTTTCAGATGATAAGGGAGATTCTGATGGAATCAAGCTTTTCAGATGATAAGCGCATGAAGGAGATTATTGCGCAGTTGAAATCGCGTCTTCAGATGAACCTCACTTCTTCCGGGCATGTGGCCGCGATCACCAGAGGGTTGTCATGCATCTCGTATGAGAAATATTATTCCGACCAGATCAGCGGTATTGCATTTTATAAATTTATCGAAGAGCTGGATAAAAACTATGATCAGCACAAGGATGTGTGCAAGGAAAATCTGAGAAAGGTGATGAAGCAGGTTTTCTGCGCCAGAAATATGCTGGTAAGCTATACCTCAGACGAGGAGGGCTATGCACAGATACCAGAACAGATAGAGAAGCTGAAAAAGGAACTCTATCCTGACACACCGGTAAAGGATAAAAAGCTTCCAGCACTTCAGAAGAAAAAAGAGGGCTTTATGACCTCCTCCCAAGTACAATATGTGGCGAGAACGGGAAATTACAGCGATGCAGGCTTTGCCTATAACGGCTGTTTAAAAATATTGTCCGTGATCATGAACTACGAGTATCTCTGGACGAATATCAGAGTAAAAGGCGGAGCTTATGGCTGTATGAGCGGATTTTTCAGAAATGGAGACAGTTATTTTGTTTCTTACCGCGATCCAAATCTGGAGAAGACAAATGAGATATTTGAAGGAATACCAGAATTTGTGGAAAGCTTTACCGTTGAAGAGCGGGATATGGATAAATATATTATCGGTACCATCAGCGATCTGGATCTGCCTCTGACGCCAAAGAATAAGGCAGTACGCGCGCTGACCGCCTATATGACCGGGCTGACCTATGAAAAGATGCAGAAGGAGAGAGAAGAGATTCTTGGCGCATCACAAGAAAGCATCCGTGCGCTTGCCCCTATGCTGCGCGCAGTAATAGACAACGATATTATATGTGCGCTGGGCAATGCAGATAAGATAGAAAAATCAGAGTTATTTACAGAGAAAGAAAATCTATTTGAAGGAAAAGAAGGAACAGAATAATAAGAGTCTGTGACAAAAGAAGTCCCGGCGCCTATCGATACTGGCACTGGGACTTCGTTAATTGGTTATTCTGTCTGTAAAAGAGAAGGCTTTTCAGGAGGAATATCGTCCTCAATCTTCTCTTCTTCAGGAATCCTGCGGATATGCACACGCTTAATTCGATTTTTATCAAGCGATTTTACACAAAAGCAAAAATTCTCTGCCATAAGACTATCGTTCTCCTCGGGAAGCCGGTCAAGATTCTCCATAATATAGCCGCCAAGGGAATCATATTCCTCCGAGGAAAAATTACTTTCTAACAGATCATTAAGATCATTGAGTTTAATCTGTCCATCAACCTCATACTCATTATCGGAGAGAGTTTTAAAAATCTCCTCCTCATCCGCATCATATTCATCACGGATTTCTCCGACAATCTCCTCCAGCAGATCCTCAAGAGTGATAAGTCCAGCAGTCGCGCCATACTCATCAAGTACGATCACAATATTTACCGCAGTCTTTCTCATCTCCAGCATAAGCTCTGACAGACGCTTGGATTCATAGGTATAATACGCTTCCCTAAGATAATCCCGAATATGAAATTCGGTATCCTTTTTATAAAGAAGAATATCCTTCATATTAATAATTCCAATAACATTATCACTGGAATCTTCATATACAGGCAGCCTTGTAAAGCGGTATTCCTCGAAAATGGCGAGCAGCTCCTGATAACTGCAATCCACAGACACGGAAGTCATATCAATACGGGGAACCATCACATCCTTTGCGCGGGCGTCGCCGAAATCAAATACATTATTGATAATCCGGTGCTCCTCACTCTCGATAATTCCCTCCTCGTGCCCGACCTCCACTATGGTGCGCAGCTCCGTCTCTGTAATGGTGACGGCTTTTCCATTTGGATTAACACGCATAAGCTTCAGCACACCCAGAGCAAGCTGATTTACAATATAAATAACAGGGGTTAAAATAACCATAAGCGCGTAGATAACACCTGCTACATGCAAAGATATCTTTTCTGCGTGTAAGGTAGCGAGGGTTTTGGGCGTGATCTCACCAAAAATTAAGACTAACAGGGTAATAACACCGGTTGCAATGCCCGCCCCTGTATTGCCCAGCAAGTCAATAGCGAGTACAGTTGCGATAGAGGATGAGGAAATATTCACGATATTATTTCCAATTAAGATAGCACCGAGCATCCTGCCAGAATCCTCGATTACTTTTCCGAGCGTAATCGCTTTTTTGTTGCCTTCCTCAATCATGGAACGAATTCGAATTCGATTAACGGTGGTCAACGCTGTCTCTGAACAGGAAAAGAAAGCGGATAAGAAAAGAAGAAATAATAAAACTAAAAAACGTATGGCGACACTGGGGTCCAAAAAAAATCACTCCTTGTAAAATGTGTATTAAATACTATGATAT
>CAMWWW010000158.1 GCA_947178015.1 uncultured Clostridia bacterium | reverse complement strand
TTTTCTCTTAATTCTTTTGTCATATTTAGCACTAAAACATTCCAATTTAAGAATCCACCATTCATAATCCCTTTTCCTGTAAATGGATCGTAATACTCGTGAATGCAGCCTGTTTCCTGTAGATCGCGCCCCATCATGGCAAGTATTCTCCTGCACAGCTCAGCAGCCTCGTCATTATAGCCATAATTGAGTAGTGCGCGAAAACAAATGTATTCGCAGACAATCCAGATAGGTCCCAGCCAGTTAGATGGATTGTTAGTGGCGTCCAGATTAAACATCCGCTCATCCATGGCAAGGCTTGTAATGCCATGTGGCGCCCAGAAGGTCGACGGATCGAGCATATGCTCTTTGAGCCGCGCAGCTTCCTCTTTTGTTGCGAAGCCGGCATACATGGGGAGAAAGGAGGACCAAACACGCACCTTGATGGGAAGGGATTTCCAGAACACCCCAAGTCCTTGATGAAACCAGTCAAAGGTTCGAGTGCGCACATCGACATCTACAGAATAGTAGATCTGATCGCGCTTGTCCCAACATTCTTCTCGAATGGCTTTTACCAAAGCCGCGGCTTCTGTCTGATAAAAGTCTGCTCGATCTTCCTTGCCAAAGTTTCTGCATAGCTTTTCCATCGCATCTAGCTCCATTACCATAAAACTGTTAAGGTAGATATTTGCCGTGCTGAATTTTGGTCTGCCAAAACTGCAAGGATCGTTGTCCACACCTATCATAATATCATCACACCATACATATAGACCGGTTGTATCTTGATAATAATTCTTTTTATAACAGGTAAAATAGGTTTCTAATTTAGGAAAAAATGCCTCTGCCCATTTGTAGTCATGACAAAAGTCGCTGATCAGACATATTTGCTGACATAAAAAGGGTTTATGCATATTCATGAGAATCCCTTCTTTATGTTTTAAGTTTAAATATGGCTCCGGCCAGTCCGCGACTTCTATCATCATTGGAATATATCCATCCTCAAGCTGATGGTCCATAAAATTCTCTACATTTCCCTTTGCGTGAATTAGAATTTCTTGTATTTGCTCATCTTCCATGTTATCTGTCAGAGAAAAGATAGCATAGACAGACCAGTATGTATCCCAATCCCAGACATTTCCATCGTAGACGGAGCCCGGATCAATAAATGGATAGTGGATAAAGCTGTGTGGTTTTTTCAGAACTTGCGGAAGCTTTTTTAGGATATATTCCCGCAGATCTGTCTCGTATTGTTGATAATCAGCACTCATAAAATCCTCCTTTGAAACAATCAAATCAAGGCTAAGATCCGGATAAGGGATCTCAGCCTTGATCGCACTATGTTATCTTATACTACTATAAAGCATTTTATTGCCTATATCAACTATATTTTATTAGTTGCCAACAGGGATATTCAGAGTCCAGCCGGCACGGATAAAGTTAATATCCTGAATAATCGGATTTGCTGCCATAAGCTGCTGTACAGTACAGCCGTTTTGGCGCGCAATCTTTAACAGATAATCGCCTTCCTTTACCACGTAACCGCCGCCAGCTCCAATCTGTATGTTGGAAAATCTTGCTGTGCTTAAATTATCAATATCATTTGCAACCTTGTTTGCATCAACGGCAAATCCAATTAACACATCTTGTGCCATAGGAATCTCAACAGAACCGATCTGTTTCCAATCGTCAGATTCTTGGTTCTTAGCGTATCCAGTAAATACATCGCCCTCGCGAACTAACTTCAACCATATGCCATTAGTGACACTTTGGTTGTTCTCTACGGTTCTAAAATAGAAATCCTCTACCAGCGGAATTCCTGCTTTCTTTGCACTGTCCTTAGAATCGAGCTGCTCACCCATCGCGCTTATCTCGCCGTCTTTATTTAAGGCAAGCTCTGCTCCAGTGTCATCCAACACCTTGGTCGCGCCGCGGTTGGCGAGATATACGGCCCACACGGTGTCTGCCATATCAGGATTTCCCTCGTTTAGCTTTGTGTTTTGTTTTACCAATGACATAGCAAGTACAGCCGTCTTAGCTTGATTTCCATTGTTCTCACGGATCATCAGACCATTTAGTGCATGGTTGTCAATTGCAGTGATGTCGTCAAGTTTTGCAACAATTGTGCCATCGCCGCTCAAGCCCTGATATACATAATGGAAATTATCTGTCGTTGCATCTGCCACATCTCCTGTCAAAGCACCCTCAGATGCTCCCAATTTACCAGCTCCCTTTACGGTCAGTACACCGTTGCTTAATGATGCTGCTCCTGCAACATTAGGAGAGCCAATATCTTCACTTATGTAGGAGCCTGTGCCGGAGGTATTGTTTACGTGAATCTGAGATGCAGTCGCCTGTGTTGCAGTCCCGTTGTTATCATAAGCCCTTGCAGAAATATAATAGGTTCCATCTTTCAAGCCAGATACTTCACACTGATAAGGAGCGGTGGTGGATGTTCCAATCAGCTCAGAACCGTTATAAAATTCTACCTTCTCAATGCTTCCTCCATTATTTGCAGATGCTTCCGCACCGATTGTGATCGTGCTTCCTTCTGCAAATTGAGAGTTATTAGCCACAGTCAGTTTTACCGTTGGGTTGTCTGCCTCTTTGGTAGGATTTACAATTCCATTAAAATAATTTTCTACATTAGAGCGTCCATTGGATGCAATCGCCTTGGCGTCGTTTTTGTCATTCTTATTCAATCCATTTGCATCCTCATAAGCATCCGGCATACCGTCCATATCACTGTCATAGCCGGCTTCTCTGCTCACAGTTGCCATGGTGTAGCCGCCCACTTCATGTTCTGTATTGATAAAGCGGCCGTTGTCGTTTTTAACCTCTTCTACTATGCGGGCATCTTGTGCATCTCTTCTTGGATAAGTAGCGCCTGCTTGTGCAAGAATTTTGCCGTAGCTTGCCTCCGCAGATTCCATATTTGCTTCCAGAGGGAAATCACACTGCTTTGTCTCCATAAAGGAGGTTCCGCCAACGGTAGTGGTATATTGTTGATCTGCGATGGTCGTCCAGTCGGGAGCAGTATTTACGGTACCGCTGTTCTTTCCATCCCCGCGGTTATCTGCAGAGAGTGCTTCATTCTTTACATTTCCGTCATAAAGTACATTGCCGGACACATAAAAGCCGCCGGTTTTCTTGTTTTCACCAGCATTGGCTATAATCTGGGAAATATTTTCTCTGGAGCCTTGTCCATTGATCATATAGTTATTCATGTAGTTGGTGTACTGCCAGCCGCCGCCGTGTATGACATTGAAGCCATAATTATAGATAATATTGTTGCTTACCTGTGTTGTTGCACAATATTGATAGGCATCTCCTGCACTTTCTTTCGTTGGATCTCCCATGGAGCCTCCGCCCATTCTAGGTGCGCGTGATGTTGTATTTGCGATTAAATTATACTGAAAAAGTACGTTATCGCCGCCGAAGATGCCGCCGTAGCCATGGCGTCCTTTTGTGTGTCCAGATACAGTAAGACTTTCATAAATCACACAGTACTGAACGGTTCCGTCCTGTCCGCGATAGGTGGAAAGCGTTTCATCTGTGTTCCAGCTAAAAGAGCAATGATCGATCATAAATAACTTGTTGTCTCTGCCCCAGAGCGCGTCCATGGAATCACTTCCGTTATTCACATTCTCAGCACCCGGCCTAAAACGCATATAGCGGATAATAAGGTTTTCCGAATTGCTGATGTTTGTCTGATAACCCGCAATGGTCACACCATCTCCGGGTGCTGTCTGCCCCGCAATGGTTACATTTTTAACATCCCTAAAGGTCAAATCGGATACAAGATGAATGACACCACCTACATTAAAGACGATTGTCGCGCCGCCGTTGTTCTTAGCAACCTGTTCAATTCCGTACCGCAGTGTCCCCTCAATCGGCGTATCCTCCTTCCCATAGTCCTCCAGAGAGGTGACAACATAGGTGTCATACCCGCGTCCGCCTGTCGCGTACTTGCCGCCGCCCTCTGCTGTGTCAAAGGCCAGCACCTGTCCATCATCGGCCATAACATAATGAGCCGTTGGACCCGTCAGTCCGCCAAGCATCATGGCACCAGCCAACGCCACAGCCATAGGTTTTTTGAGTTTTTTCCACTTGGACATTGTATATTCCCCCTTTTATTTGTGAAATATGCTGTAATATTTCACAAGAATTGTAACATAACTGTAACATATTTCCAAAAGAATGTATAGGAACAATTTTCTATATATGCTGATGGAATATTGTTCCATTGGCATATCATTTACTTAGAAGGAACAAATTATTAACTGTAATAAAATAGAGAACAAAAATGTTATACTTGAAGGAAGAAGATGGCTGTTGAAGTAACTATTCAGCCTTCCGGCTGAACCAATGGGTATTACACCGGCTAAAAGATAGCCGGTGTGCCCATGAACAACTTTCTTATATTTTCAAGTATTCCCATTTTTCTTCTTATGAGGGTTTCGATGATCGTCAGGATGGTACAATACATCTCTTGACCGCTTTCCTTTCGGAATCCGCCTGACATTTTCTGCCTGTTTTTTACCTTTCTCAGGTCACGCTCTGACATGTTGTTAATCATACAGTACATCATAATCTTGCAGGAACAGCAGATGGTTTTGGCTGTATTTTTTCATCCGGTTAAGCAGTTTCTTTTCATCTGTTTTTGCATATTTATGGGAAGGCTTTTGGTTTTTTTCATATCTCTCACAAATCAGAGAATGGTACTGCTGTTCATAATGGTTGCTTTCTTCTTCTGTAAAAGATATTTCTCCCTGTTCCATAGCGCTTTTCCTTGCTTTATTCATCCCACACAGCAGCGTGATCTTTTCAGATGACCACTTATTCCCCGTATCTTCTGTATTTTTACGCAGATAACGGAGCAGGTGTACATTGCACTCTGCATGGCCTGTCCCAAAATGGTACAGAGCCGTTTCATGGTCATGCACAAGGATGCCGGCATATTTTTTCAAAAAGTCCAGCTTCTTCGGCGCCGGGATGGTTTTCTTCTGCATCGCATGGTAAACAACCATGTTTTCTTCAATGACCTTTCTGCCCGCCACGCTTCCGTTTTGGTTTTTCCCTGCCGTTATAGGTATTAGCAGGCCTGCCGCCTTTTTGGTCGGTGGATGGCGGAAGGGATGTGTTGGAACGGTCATTATTGATGATACTCTTTAAGCGGGCATTGTCATCACGCAGGAGCTGATTTTCCTGTGTCAGTCCCTCTATATTTGCATTTAACCGGTCTACATCCTCTTTGTGTTCCCGTTTTTCTGTATGAAGCTCGTTTTCTATGGCATCAAGACGAGCCATAACATCCATAAGCTGGTTATATAAGCCTTTTTCATAATTACCACCCATTTATGGTCTCCTTTCTGTCGGTTCTAATAAAAAGATTTTATTATAAGTGCTGTAAAAAGCAAGTGTATGGGTAGAGACTGTCCGTCAAAATCATGGTGGATAACATTCTTTAAAAAAAGAGAGAAAGTGTATTATTTGAGCTGAGAATGGCACTTTTAAGCCAGTTTCCAAAAAGATATCCACATTTTAGCAAATAAAAATGAAATCATCCGCAATCCTTTCAGAAAGTAGTTGTTTGTGTGGATAAAGCGATAAACCTGCCGTATAAAAAATCAGCATTTTTACAATAACTTTTTTTCCATTCAGCCGGAAGGCTGAATAGTTACCTGTTGAAAAATAAAAAATGATATATAGCTTGACTTTCTAAGAAGAGAACGGTATAATGTATCTGACTCATTAATAAAAGATGTGAAAAAATTAATTACAATAAAGTAGAATGATTTGTTAATAAGTTTTGAGATAGGTCCTCGTAGCTCAGCTGGATAGAGCACACGCCTCCTAAGTGGTAGGTGTTCGTTTGCCGGAGCAACGTAGAATCAACAATTTCATAGCTGAATCACTTGCTTATTAGCAAGTTTTTCATACAAGTCCTCGTAGCTCAGTTGGATAGAGCGATCGCCTCCTAAGCG
>CAMWWW010000157.1 GCA_947178015.1 uncultured Clostridia bacterium | reverse complement strand
TTTTATCAGTCTGAAAAAGGCAGAATATAACAGTTAGGAGCGTCATAATGTTAACGAAGCGAATCATTCCCTGTCTGGATGTACATAATGGGCGGGTGGTGAAGGGTACTAATTTTTTGAATCTGCGGGATGCCGGCGATCCGGTTGAGGTTGCGAGTGTATATGGCGAGGCGGGTGCCGATGAGCTTGTATTTCTTGATATTACGGCTTCCTCTGATGCGAGGCAGATCCAGATCGACATGGTCCGAAAGGTGGCGGAGACGATTTTTATCCCTTTTACCGTGGGAGGCGGGATACGAACAGTAGAAGATTTCCGCATGATTCTCAGAGAAGGCGCGGATAAGATTGCAATCAATTCTGCAGCGATTATGAATCCCACACTTATTTCTGAAGCTGCTGATAGATTTGGCAGTCAGTGTGTGGTGGTTGCGATTGACGCGAAGAAGCGTGAGGATGGCTCTGGCTGGAATATCTATAAAAACGGTGGAAGAGTGGATATGGGGATAGACGCGGTAGAGTGGGCATGTCGAGTGGATAAGCTGGGTGCCGGAGAAATTTTACTTACCAGCATGGACTGTGACGGCACAAAGGATGGCTATGATCTGGAGCTGACTCGCACTATATCGGAACAGGTGGCGATACCAGTGATCGCTTCCGGCGGAGCAGGCAGCGTGGAGCATTTTTATGAAGTATTAACAGAAGGAAAGGCGGATGCGGCATTGGCAGCTTCGCTGTTTCACTACAAGGAGCTTGAGATAACAGAATTAAAAGAATACCTGAGACAAAAGGGTGTGTCAGTACGAATTTAGAAGGAGTTAAATTGAGTATGAGTGCAATTACAAACGATTGGGCGGAGCCGCTCAGCGAAGAATTTAAGAAGCCATATTATTCTGCATTGTATCAGAAGGTGAAGGAAGAATATAACACTCAACAGATTTTTCCGGCAGCGGAGGATGTATTTAATGCGTTTCATCTCACACCATTACATGATGTGAAAGTGGTAATTTTGGGTCAGGACCCATATCATAATGTTGGTCAGGCACATGGTCTGTGCTTTTCGGTAAAGCCAGATGTGGATGTGCCGCCCTCGCTGGTCAATATCTATAAAGAACTGCATGACGATCTGGGCTGTGCTATACCAAATCATGGTTATCTGGAAAAATGGGCAAAAGAGGGAGTTATGCTTTTGAATACAGTACTTACCGTGCGTGCCCATCAGCCTAATTCGCATCAGGGAATCGGCTGGGAGGAATTTACAAACGCTGCCATCCGCGTTCTAAATGAGCAGGATAGACCGATTGTATATATGTTGTGGGGAAAGCCTGCACAGAGCAAGACAAAGATGCTAAATAATCCGAAGCATTTGATTTTAAAAGCACCACATCCAAGCCCGCTTTCTGCGCACCGAGGATTTTTTGGATGTAAACACTTTAGCCAAGCCAATGAATTTTTGGAGAAAAATGGTCTGGAGCCTATTGATTGGCAGATCGAGAATAGATAAAAAGAAGGCGAGTAGGGGAAGATACGATTCCCTCACTCGCCTTCTTTTTATTTTGTGGCGAGATGACATTTTTGTATGTCGCTGACCACTTTGTTTAGATCTTTTAAGGTGGTTTTTATCGATTTGTTGATATTTCCTGAGATCTCGGCAAGCTTGCCAACTTCAGTTGCCACGACGGCAAAGCCCCGCCCTGCTTCCCCGGCTCTTGCTGCTTCAATGGAAGCGTTTAGTGCAAGAATATTCTGCTTATTTTCGATCGAATCCAGAGAGTGGGATTTGTCATTGATCTCGTTGATCAAACGCACGGCAGAATCAATCCCGGTATCAAGGGAATGAAGCAGCCCCTCGTTGGATTTTTTCATATACTCAAAATTGACCAACATATTGACGATGTCTCCCAGCAGTTTGGCGGCAGCGCGGATGCTTGGCTCGGATTTCACCGGCACCTTTTTGAGCGCATCTATGTAGGAGTTTGGATTGATGCCAAATTCTGAGGCAAGTCTGCGAAATTGCTCTTCGTCCGGCTGTTTGGGCAGAACTTGTCCGCCGATAATCTTACCTAGATATTGATCTCCTACCATAATATCAATGCTAAAATCCATTAACCCTGCATGGCAGAAATATGTTCCCGTACATTCATTATCGCACTTAATGCAGCGTCGACTGCCCTCAGCGGAGCCTCTGGTATATTTCATACAAAAATCAGTAAAGCCTATTTCGCTTGAAATATATTTTCCTTCATTGTCGACGGCGATCGTCGCCATTCCGGTTGCCGCTGACCATGTTTTCATAATTTGCTCTAAAAGGTTCAGGTCGAAAAAGTCACGAATATGCATAAGCCGAATACCTCCCTTTAACATTATAGTATTAGTATAACATAAAAGAAAATAAAAGACAACAGAACACGAATAGTTTCATTCTCTAATGAAGCATTGCAGAATTGGAGAAAAGAGGGTATAATAGAAAATCGAAGTAATTGCGGATTTTATATCGATAAGGGAGGATGCAAGATGGAGCTTGTCAGAAATCAGAGTAAGATAGAAGAGATGAAGAAAAGGGCGGCAGAGCTGGTAGCGGAGATGACGCTGGAGGAGAAGGTATTTCAGATGGTACATGAGGCTCCGGCAATAAAGAGGCTACATATAAAGGCATACAACTGGTGGAATGAAGGACTGCACGGCGTGGCAAGAGCCGGTGTGGCCACCGTGTTTCCTCAGGCCATATCGATGGCGGCGGCGTTTCATGAGGATAGGATGGAGGAAATTGGCGATGCCATTGCCACAGAAGCACGAGGAAAATTTAATGCACAGCAGGAATTTGGCGATACCGGTATCTATAAAGGATTGACCTTCTGGGCTCCGAACATCAATATATTCCGCGATCCGCGCTGGGGAAGAGGACATGAGACATACGGGGAGGACCCGTATCTTACCGGCAGGCTTGCGGTTCGGTTTATTGAGGGGCTTCAGGGGCATGATGAAAATTATATGAAGGTGGCGGCATGCACAAAGCATCTGGCCGCACACTCTGGACCAGAGCATATTCGTCATGAGTTTAATGCCGAGGTTTCTTTGCAGGATTTGTATGAGACGTATCTTCCTGCATTTGAGGTGTGTGTAAAAGAGGCGAAGGTGGAAGCGGTAATGGGGGCTTACAACCGAGTAAATGGAGAACCCAGCTGTGGAAGCAAGACGCTTTTGCAGGATATTTTGCGAGGAGAGTGGGAGTTTGATGGACATGTTGTCTCTGATTGCTTCGCGATCCGCGATTTTTATCAGAAGCATCATGTGACGGACACGCCGGAGGAGTCCGCGGCGCTTGCCGTGAGAAATGGCTGCGATCTCAACTGCGGCAGAGTATTTACTTCTTTACTGAAGGCAGCAGAGGAAGGCTTGATCACGGAGGAGGAGATTGATCAGGCGGTGATTCGTCTGTTTACCACCCGCATGAAGCTGGGACTTTTTGATGATAGGGAGAAAGTGCCGTTTAATGAGATAAGCTATCGAAGTGTTGATTCGAGAGAGATGAGAGAGCTGAATCTAAAAATGGCGAAAGAGTGTCTGGTATTGTTAAAGAATGAAAATCATTTGCTTCCACTGGATAAGACGAAGATTGGGACCATTGGCATTATCGGTCCAAATGCGGATAATCGTCATGCGCTGGTTGGAAACTATGAGGGAACAGCTTCGCGCTATGTCACAATCCTAGAGGGTTTTGAGGACTATCTTAAGGATGATGTGCGGATCTTTTACTCGGAAGGCTGTCATCTGTATCAAGAGAGGACGGGAATGGGGGAGAAGAATAATCGTATCTCTGAGGTTCAGGCCGTGTGTAAGGAGAGCGATGTGATTATCGCCTGCATGGGTCTTGATCCGGGACTTGAGGGAGAAGCAGGAGATAAAGGAAATCATTTTGCAAGCGGAGATAAGCCAGACTTGCTGCTGCCGGGAATTCAGGAGGAGGTTCTAAAGGTGATTGCAGAGAGCGGAAAGCCGGTGGTGCTTTTGTTTAACTCTGGCAGCGCTCTGGCAATAGATTGGGCGCAGGAGCATATTCCGGCGATTATGCAGTGCTGGTATCCGGGTGCACAGGGCGGCAGAGCGATAGCCGAGGCGATATTTGGGGAGTATTCTCCGTCGGGAAAACTGCCTGTCACCTTCTATAAGAGAACACAGGAGCTTCCAGAATTTACCGACTATTCGATGAAGGGCAGGACTTACCGCTATCTGGAGACAGAGCCTTTGTATCCATTTGGCTATGGTCTGACTTACACAGATTTTTCATTCCGCGATGTGGAGCTTTTGGGTGATCCAATGGATGGTTTGACGGTTTCTGCCACGGTAAAAAACACAGGTTCCATGGCGGCGTGGGAGATTGTTCAGGTTTATGTAAAACGGGAGGCAGAGGGTACGCCAAATCCGCAGCTAAAAGGCTTTTGCAAGGTATTTCTTGAGCCGGGCAAGGAGAAGGAGATAAAGATTGCTCTAAAGCCAGATGCCTTTGCTCTCTGCAATCAAGATGGAAAGAAGGAAATTCTTCCCGGACGTTATCAGATCTATGTCGGTGATATGCAACCGGACAGCCGCAGTGAGCAGCTTACCGGGAAAAAGGTATGGCGGCAGGAGATGGAGATCATAGGATAGGAGGAGAATAGGGTGTACAGACAGATTGCGAAGCTGGTTATATACCGCAATTTAGAAAAGGACAGCATTTTAATTCGGCTGGCAGAAATCTGTGAGCGTTTTGTGGAGGGCAATTATCACAAAGAAGCTCTGGTCAATGAGATCTATGCCGAGATTCACAAGCTTTTGGATATTTCCACAAAATATGGATTTGATCATAATTTATGGCATTGTTATCTTGCCTATCTTCTGGCGACAAACGAGAATCCTTTTAGCATAACAATGGAGAAAACAGGCGCGGTGGAGGGCTCTGTCAATCGGTTTGCGACAGGAGATTTCGCTATTTTTAAAAATTTATTTCAATACGATTTCTCTAAGATGGAGCAAGAGTTGGATATTGACTGTTTTAGTACAGTGCTTCACTATCAAGCGATCGCGAAAAAAGAACAACGCTATAATAAGAGCGTCAGCGATAAAGTGAAGGTTCTTGCAGAGCAGATTGACAAAGCATCGTCACCGGAAGAGATCTTTGTAATTGTGACAGAATTCTACAAGGCGTATGGCGTGGGGAAATTTGGCCTAAATAAGGCGTTTCGTGTCAGCCATAGCGGTGATAAGGTGGAGTTGTATCCCATTAAAAATACCGATGATGTGCGCCTGTCCGATCTGGTGGGCTACGAGATTCAGAAGAAAAAACTAATTGAGAACACAGAAGCTTTTGTCCATGGGCGCAGGGCGAATAACTGCCTTCTGTTTGGAGACAGCGGCACCGGAAAATCGACCAGCATCAAGGCTATATTAAATGAATATTATGCGCAGGGGCTTCGCATGATTGAGATATACAAGCACCAGTTTCAGGATCTATCTGCCGTGATTGCACAAGTAAAAAACAGGAATTATCGTTTTATTATCTATATGGACGATCTGTCTTTTGAAGAATTTGAGATTGAATATAAGTATCTAAAGGCAGTAATAGAGGGAGGACTGGAGACAAAGCCGGACAATGTGCTGATTTATGCGACCTCAAACCGCAGGCATTTAATTAGGGAAACATGGAATGACCGAAGCGACATTCAAAATGATGAGGGGATGCACCGGTCAGATACCATGCAGGAAAAGCTGTCCTTAGTGGCGCGCTTTGGTGTGACAATCAATTATTCTAAGCCATCGCAGAAGGAGTATTTTGAGATTGTCACAACGTTGGCGAAAAAATATCCTTCGATCACATTGAGCGAGGAGGAGTTATGCGCAGAAGCAAACAAATGGGAGCTGAGCCACGGAGGAATATCCGGCAGAACGGCACAACAGATTCTTAACTATTTGGCAGGGAAGGAAGCAAAATAAGAT
>CAMWWW010000156.1 GCA_947178015.1 uncultured Clostridia bacterium | reverse complement strand
GCTGATATATTCCCGCATATCTGCCTGTCATCCACGCTGGCATCTTACCGTGATAGTCTTCCTCTATAATTTTTTGTATCCAAGTATCCACTGGACATGCCCCAAGCTGATGCAATCCAAATAAGCAGATGCAGCTCGCCACCTTTTTCCCCACTCCCTTAAGTTCTAGCAAAAGCCGCATTGCTTCTTCTTGATCGGCTTCTCGTAAGTCCTCCAAAAAATTGGGTTTTTCCTCCAGATACTCACAGACACTATAAATATATCCCGCCCTGTAGCCAAGTTTTAAATCTCCAAGGCTTTCTTTTCCTCCGTGGTAGATATGCTTCCAGCCGGGAATCATGCAAATCTTCGTATCTACTATTTCCTCTGCGTCAGAGGAGGTCTCCTCGCTAGATGGGATCTGCTGTTTTTGGTAACTTTTGCACAGCGCCTCTATATTCTTTTTGATCCTTGGTATATTATTATTCTGGGAGATCAGAAAAGAGAGCATAACCTCCCACAGTTCCTGTTTTAATATTCTAATTCCTCCTGCGCAAGCAGCCGCCCGCCTAAGAAAATCATCCTCTGGATCAATGGCGTGAATCAGGCTTTCATAATCTGTATCTAAATCAAAATATTCTCTCCATATTTCATTAAATTCTCTTTCCTCACAGGAAAAGATAAATTCTTCTTCCTTTTGTATCACTTCTACTGTCCGGTCAGCCACCGGAATCTTGTAGGTACCATTCCCCGTTTTTTGCCAACGGAAGCATTGCCCGGATTCCGCTATTTGATCCAGATCGCAGTTTTTAATCTTTATCGTGTACATCTGTTATTTCCTCATCATGGATTTAAACTAAATCTTTCCTTCTCTATTCAGATACGCCATGGGATCGATTTCATTGACAAATTTAAGGGTCAGTTTGCCATTCTCCCATTCCAGCGGATAGATCACATAGCTGGACGCAAAGTATTTCTCGCCATCGCCACCCCATCTATCTCCATAGTATAACATCCGTCCATTTCTCTCTATAAGAAATGCCGGCTGGCTCTGATAGGTCGTACTATCGCCGATCTCAGACAGATCGCTCCACTCTCCCTCCATGGAATCTGCACAGGCGTACTTTCCCTGATTTGGCGCCCAGCCGGTACAAAAAGAAGTCAGCATATGGTACATGCCATTGTATTTCACCACAGCAGGAGCTTCCCGATATTCCCCCTGATACAGCTTATGTACCAGCTTCTTCACATTTTTATAATCATCGGTAAGCCTGTACATATGCAGATCTGCATTATCTCTGGCAGCCGAGATAAAATATGCCGTCCCATCCTCCTCTTGAAACAGTGTGCAGTCTCTTGACATATAACCATATGGATTAAAATGCCCATAATATACAAAATCTCCGTCTGGGCTATCACATTCTGCAATGCCGACTGCTGCCTCATGATAATCCATTCCATTTTCCACATGGACCCAAAGAACAAACTTCTTGGTCTTTTTATTGTAGAGCACCTTCGGTCTTTCCAGATTGATCTTTCCGCCATTCTTATTGCGCAGCATAAGAGTTGTTCTAACATAATAGCCTTCCATCTTTGATTCCGTGGTAATAATATGATTGCGAAATTCCCAATCCGTCAAGTTCTTGGAGCGATAACAACTTACATAATAATTCTCTCTCCTATCCTCTCCATACCAATAATAGTATCCATTGTAATAAAGCATCCAGCCGCCATGTGCGTGGATGGGTTCTCCATTGACATCCTTCCACAGCTCCCCGTTTTTTAAAATACCCATTGTGATTTCCTCCTTCTTCGCGCTTACCTTTCCTTCTGTCTTTTGTGCATACGATATTCCTTTGGCGTAACTCCATATTTTTCCCTAAATCGTTTTGAAAAATATTGGCTTTTCTGATATCCAATCTGTTTCATAATCTCCTGAACCTGCATATTGGTCTGCTCTAAAAGCTCCGCTGCCTTCTGCATACGCACATCTGTGATATAACTTGACAGATTGATGTCAGCCGCCTCCTTAAATATCTTTGACAAATACACTGGATGAAGATTCACAAGTTGTCCCAGAAGCTCCAGCGACAATTCCTTGTCATAATTGTCATTTACATAATTTTTGACCTGAACCACAATACTGTTTTTGTCTCCCAAGCATCCCGATAACTCTGTCTCCATTCTATCTGTCCCGAAGCTCTTTTGTAAAATGCGCCTAAGCGTCTCCTCAAAATCTGCCTTTAACACTGGCTTTACCAGATATTCTGACACCCCATACCGCAGTGCCTGCTTTGCATAGTCAAAATCACTGAATCCTGAAATAATAATAATCTTTGTCTGATAAGAAGCCTCCTCAATCATCCTCGACAGATCCAGACCCGATATTTTGGGCATACGAATATCTGTGACCAGAAGCTGAGGCTGGTGCTCCTGTATTAGCTTCCACGCCAGCGATCCGCCCGCCGCAGTAAGAATCCGGTCAAATCCATAACATTCCCACTCTACCAAAGCCTTAATATATTCTACCATATAGATCTCATCATCCGCAATCAATACTGTCATTCACCATTCTGCCCTCCCTCGTATCTATTGTAAAAAACACTGTCAATCCTCCCCAGATGCTTGTCCGAAATTTTAGCCCAGCCGACTCATCATAGTAATTCACCAATCTCTGATTTACATTCCAAAGTCCGACGCTCTCGTCCTCCTTCCTCCGCTTCCTTTTTAATCGCTTCATTAATCTCTCTATATCCTGTTCTGACAATCCATCCCCATCGTCTGAAATCTCAAATTGTATTTTCTTATCAGAAAGACCATATGCTTTCATATAAATATGCTTTGCATTTTCCCGCTCCTCAATCGCATGTTCAATCGCATTTTCTATAATTGGCTGTAAGATCAGAGGAATAATCGGTTCCTCATAAAGCTTCTTTGGCACGCTGATATCATACTCAATCCGCTTCCGCATTGTCATAATCGACAAATATGCTTTTGCATAAGAAACCTCCTCCCCTATTGTCGTGATAGATTTCTTCACTGTACAATATCGGTAGTAATTTGCCAGATGAACCGCCATCTCTGTGACAGCACTTGGCTTTTCTGCCACTGTGACGATGTAGGAAAGACTGTTATAGAGAAAATGTGGATTAATCTGAAGCTGCAATTGTCTTAATTCCGCCTGATACCTTAATTGCTGTTCCTTCATCTCCGAATCAATTAATACCCGAATCCTTTCCACCATCTGATTAAATTGCTCAAATACATAGGAAAATTCATTGTCAGGAAGCTGTTCTATCTTTGCTGCAAAGTCTCCATTTTCAACCTGCTTTAGCTTTTCTGTGATTATTCTTAGCTGCAACAAGATATTCTTATAATACAAAAGCATAAACAAAAAGCCCACAAGCAAAAGTACAAAAAGTGATATACCTGTAATCCACGAGATCGCATTGACTGGCTTAAGCATCTTGCGGATTGGGTAGTAAGAAATAATGCCCATTCCATTTTTGGCAATATAAGATGTCAGCACTTGATATTTCTGTCCATATACCACTATTTCACTGACACCGCCCTTCCCATCCTCCATCTCGATATCTGACAGTATGGCTTCTTCTATCTCATTTACAGGAAATAAACTTTCACAGCCGGAAAAAGTGAGCAAAGTTCCGCCGCTTCCCATGCCAAATGCCATATTTTTTATTTTATACAAATAATCCCGATCCATTTTAATAATCAGATATGGCTGATTGTCATCTGTCTTTCCACCAACCACGTACCTCGCTGCAAAATACACCTCGTTTTCATATGTAAACCATCGATGATTCTCCACCAAGGATCGAAGCACCTCTTTATCAAAGACATAAGCAGATGTTGTGGATATCACGCGCATCGATTCTGGCCAAAATAGAAGAAAGGCGGACATGCCCACTGTACTTTTCTGTCGGCTGCCCAGATATTCCTTAATCTCGTTGACACTGACAACATAATTATATACATTATATCTATCTTGTAAAATTAATTGCAACGATTCTAAATATTGGCTGTGCAGGATGCCATCCGCTTCTATCTCAATCTCTTTGATCTTCTGCTCCAAAAGAACACTGGAATGTTCCATCTGAATCTGCGCCACATGCGTTAGAGAATCCTTCAGGCTTTCCTTGCTGTACCGATACAAAATAAAAAAACCTGCTATAATCATCACTAAGAAAAGTATAAAGATCCGCTGTATTGATTTTATTTTCTTCATAATCGTCTCCTTATCTTTGATAGCTCTATTATAGCAGATTTTTATCTGCAACTATTTTCTTTATTTTACAGATTGATACCACTCATTTACTTCTTTTGTGATCTGATCGCCTCCCTGCGCTTTCCAGTCTGCCACAAACTTATCAAATGCATCGATGGATTCTTTCCCGTAGATAATATTTGTATACATCTGTTTTTCCATAGTCTGAAGCTGTTCCCAATTCTTTTTCATGGTCTCGGTCGGCTATGCATTTAACAGAGTTGGAAGCAGCTCCTCACTGTGTTCGTTGGCAAGTGCATAGCCCTCTGCAGTCGCCGGGCTTGACTCAAAGGCTTCCGCGGCAGCTATTTCCGCCGCTCCCTGCGGCTCCTTTCCTGCTTTGACATTTGCATAAGCTTGCATATTGTCCAGCCTTGGCTCATTCTTCAGAATTCCCGCCTTTTTGGGATTAAATGGATCGGTCACTACGGGATCAAACAGAGTAGAATCATACACTGCTTTGCCGTCCACAATATCATAATCATAATTTTCCAAATATCCATATTGGAAATCACCTGTGCCGAACGCATAATCATATATCCAATCATAATAATCAAAAAATGCTTCCATATTATTAAAATTCTTATTAAACATCAGACAGCCATCAAACAATTCTGCACTTTGATAGGTTGGCTCACCATTATCCTGTTTTATATTCGGATAAGCCTTTATCACTGCATTAGGAGCAACCGAGGTTACATCTTTGACGGAGTTGATCGCCCAAGGACGGCCGATAAAAATCCCCGCCTTTCCTTCCGTAAACTGCATCATAGCATCCCATGCACCTGTCGCTGCCGCTTCTTGGAACATCCAACCATTTGCATGCCATTCCGCCATTTTCTCCAATGCCTTTTTATTTCCCTCATGAATGGAGCCATACATTAACTGCCCATTCTCATCCTCTTGCCAGCTTCCCGGAAAATGTGTCCCAGAATATGCTGAAAACAGGGATACTGGGTCAGCTATCCAGCCAGTATTATAGATGCCATTTCCAGAATAGGCAAAGCCATAAGTGTCCTTCTTTCCATTTCCATCTGGATCATTCTCGGTAAATGCCTTGATCACTGCCTCAAATTCATCGATTGTCGTCGGAGCTTGCAAATTAAGAGCATCCAGCCAATCCTGACGGATAATCATAACCTGTCCCTCTGTCAGAGAAGGTGCACAGGCAAGACCATAGATCTTTCCGTCCTTTGTCACAGCGTAAAAAGACTGTGGATATTGATCGTAGATCTCCTTTAATCTCTCTGGCATATAGGCCTCAATATCAGCAGTAATATCCTTGACATGCTTTGATTCAATCATATCTGCAATCATCTGCGAACCATATACGGGGAACACATCTGGCAGCTCCTCCGAGCTTGTAAGCGCAAGGCGAAGCTTTGTGTCGTAATTGCCCGCATCTCCTCCTAGCAAGGTAGTTTCCAGACGGATGCCAAGCTTCTCCACGGCCAGATCCACCATAGGATTTTTGTTAATATCCTCTCCGCTGCCATATCGGCCCGCATTTTCATCCTGCTGTTTAGCGATTGAGATGGTCAGCACTGGATCGTATTTTCCCTCGGCATTTTTAGTGCCCGGAACCGTGTTATTGCCCGTCTTCTGATTGCCGCAGCCCCCAACCATCAGAGCCGAAACTAGAAGAACTGCGATCGCTGTTGTCTTTCCTCTTTTTGTTTTCATATTCTCCCTCATTTCTGCGCTGCTTTTATATCTTCAGCCTGCGGGCGCAGCGCAGCCG
>CAMWWW010000155.1 GCA_947178015.1 uncultured Clostridia bacterium | reverse complement strand
TTATCAGGCATGCAGATCCAGATTATACAGTGGATTCTCTTACAAAAAAGGGGTTTCGCGAGGCTGCTTGTCTGGCAGAACGACTTTCAAAGTTAAAGATCGATGCATTTTATGTCTCTCCGCTTGGCAGGGCAAAGGATACCGCTGCACTGACATTGGAAAAGCTGGGGCGTGAAGCAACCGAATGTGAATGGCTTCGGGAATTTGCTCCGACGATTACGCGCCCAGACAGAACATATAAATCGGTGAGCTGGGACTGGCTTCCGCAGGATTGGACGATAGAAGATAAGTTTTATGACAGGACCATGTGGGGAGAAACGGACGCCATGCGCGCAGGAAAGGTAAAGGAAGAATACCAGTGGGTTACAGAGTCCTTTGACAAGTTGCTCGCCACGCATGGATATGTGCGGGAACAGAATTACTATCGCGTGGAGAAGGGAAATCATGACACAATAGCATTTTTCTGCCATTTCGGCGTGGAGTGTGTTATGCTAAGTCACCTTTTGGGGGCGTCTCCCATGATAATATGGCAAGGTTTTTGTGCACTGCCCTCTTCTGTCACTACGGTGATCACAGAGGAGCGCAGGAAGGGGATTGCCTGCTTCCGCATCAATGGTTTTGGAGATCTGTCCCATCTTTATGCGGCGGGTGAGGAGCCATCCTTCTCGGCAAGATTTTGTGAGAATTACGAAAATAAAGAGGAGCGGCACGATTGATTTTTTCTATAAAGGGAAATATAAAATATAATGGTTAGGAGGAATGAGCATGTGTGAAAAAGGGAGCAAGGGCCCCTTCTATATTACAACAGCAATCGCATATACTTCTGGTAAGCCACATATAGGAAATACCTATGAGATTGTGCTTGCAGACAGTATTGCACGCTTTAAGAAACAGCAGGGGTATGAGGTATATTTTCAGACAGGAACCGATGAGCATGGCCAGAAGATTGAGGATAAAGCTTTGGCGGAAGGAATTACTCCAAAGGAATATGTGGATCGTGTGGCCGGCATGGTAAAGTACGTCTGGGATCGAATGAACACAGATTACAATCGATTTATCCGCACAACAGATGAATACCATGAAAAGCAGGTGCAGAAGATCTTTAAGAAGCTGTATGAACAAGGGGATATTTATAAAGGTTATTATGAAGGCATGTATTGTAAGCCATGCGAATCCTTCTTTACAGCTTCACAGCTTTCCGACGGCAGATGCCCAGACTGTGGGGCGGAGGTACAGCCGGCAAAGGAGGAGGCGTATTTTTTAAAGCTCAGCAAATATACAGATCGTTTGATTGAGCATATTCAGACACATCCTGAATTTATTCAGCCAGAGTCCAGAAAGAATGAGATGATGAATAATTTTCTTCTTCCGGGGCTTCAAGATTTATGTGTATCCAGAACCTCATTTCAGTGGGGAATCCCAGTAGACTTTGACGATAAGCATGTGGTTTATGTGTGGATTGATGCGCTGAGTAATTATATCACGGGGCTTGGCTATGATGTGGATGGAGAGAATGGGGAGCTGTATGAGAAATTCTGGCCCGCGGATCTGCATCTGATTGGCAAGGATATTCTGCGCTTTCATACCATTTATTGGCCGATTATGCTGATGGCTCTTGGGCTTCCACTTCCTAAGCAGATTTTCGGGCATCCGTGGCTCTTGCAGGGAGACGGCAAGATGAGCAAGTCCAAGGGAAATGTTCTCTATGCAGATGAGCTGGTGGAGGAATTTGGCGTGGATGCCGTGCGCTATTTTGTGCTTCATGAGATGCCGTTTGACAATGATGGCGTGATTTCGTGGGAGCTGATGGTGGAGCGAATGAACTCAGATCTTGCAAATACATTGGGTAATCTGGTAAACCGCACGATTTCCATGTCCAATAAATATTTTGGCGGCGTGGTGGATAACGCTGGGGTGAAAGAGCCGGTGGATGAGGAGCTGATTGCGCTGGCAAAGGATACCGCGTTAAGGGTGGAAGCAAAGATGGATAAGCTTCGCGTGGCGGATGCGATCTCCGAGATATTTGTGCTGTTCAAGCGCTGTAATAAATATATTGATGAGACGATGCCTTGGGTGCTTGCAAAGGAGGAAGAGAAGAAGGGACGTCTTGCGACGGTACTTTATAATCTGGTGGAGAGCATCTGTATTGGCGCGAGCTTATTAAAACCATTTATGCCAGAGACTTCAGAAAAGATCTTAGGTCAGCTTCATGCGAAGGAGCGTGACGTGGATACCTGCAAGGAATATGGACTGTATCCATCTGGCGGCAAGGTGACAGATAAGCCAGAGATTTTATTTGCCCGCATGGATGGAAAAGAACTCTTGGAGAGGGTGGAGGCAAAGCGAATTGCCAGAGAAGCAGAGAGCGGCAAAGCGGAGGAGCCGGGAATTGACATAGAGGCGAAGCCGGAAATCACCTATGAAGACTTTGACAAGCTGCAGTTTCAGGTGGGAGAGATTATCGCCTGTGAAGCTGTGCCCAAGTCAAAGAAGCTGCTTTGTTCTAAGGTGCGGATTGGCAGCACGGTAAAGCAGATTGTATCAGGAATCCGCGCATATTATACGCCGGAGGAGATGGTGGGCAAAAAGGTGATGGTGCTTACAAACTTAAAACCCGCGACGCTTGCAGGAGTGGTGTCAGAAGGGATGCTTTTATGTGCGGAAAATGAAAAAGGAGAGCTGGCGCTTTTGACACCGGAAAAACCGATGCCATCCGGTGCTGGGATTTCATAGAGGAGGAAATAAGTTGAATTATAGAAGATATGCAGCTTTTGGAAATACCTTTTGTGCGCTGGCAATTACAGTTATTTTAATGGTGGTAGTTGTGGTCGAGGCTCTGGGAAGCGGACTGCTGGTGCGCGCAGATGAAGTGGCGGAAGAGAAGCCAGAGCGTTTTGTTGTGGAATCATCAAGACAGTGGGAAAAGGGAACATTCGCCGTGTCCGGCAGCCCGGCATCTTTGGCATGGATGTTGAAGCCGGGAGTAAAGAAAGTGCTTTTGGAGGATTGGAAGTTACTTTTGGTAAATAAAGAAAACTTGCTTCCAGAAGGCTATAAGATAGAGACAAAGAGGCTGAGCAACGGACTGTTGGTGGATGCCAGAATCTACGATCCTTTGATGGAATTTTTGAAAGCAGGAAATAAAGCGGGCTGCAATCTTCTAGTCTGTTCCGCATATCGTCCTTATGAGAGACAGGTGGAGCTTTATGAAGCAGATCTTGCCAAATATCAAAGTATGGGCTACAGCTATGAGAAGGCCTGCGCCATCACGGAGGAGACGCTTGCCGTACCCGGCGCCAGTGAACATCAGGCAGGATTGTCTGTAGATATTGTGACATTAAGGCATCAGGTGTTGAATGATGCTTTTGCGGATACCAAAGCTGGAAAATGGCTTGCCGAGCACGCACATGAATATGGCTTTATTCTGCGTTATCCCAAGGATAAAGAAGAAATTACGGGAATCAACTATGAACCGTGGCATTTCCGCTATGTTGGCAAAGAGGCCGCTGAACAGATCCATGAGCTTGGTTGTTGCCTTGAAGAATATTTGATGCTTCAAAAGATACTTGTTGTACAAAATAGAACAGATAAGACAGAAAAGTGAGGTACCACAGAGAATAAGAAATAGTCTGTAGGGGAATAGAGATGATATTTGACACACACGCACATTATGATGACGATGCTTTTGACGAGGACAGAGAGAGCCTGCTTTCCTCCCTGCCAGAGAATGGAATTGGAGGAGTGGTCAATGTAGGCGCCAGCCTTTCCTCCTGCCGCCAGACGTTGGCGTTACTGGAACAATATCCATTTTTTTATGGAGCGATTGGCGTACATCCAAGTGAAACGGCAGAGCTTACAGAGGAAAGCTTTGCGTGGCTGAGAACAGCAGCAAAAACGGCTAGGGTTGTGGCTGTCGGTGAAATTGGGCTGGACTATTACTGGGAGGAGCCAGATCATAAAACACAAAAAGAATGGTTTCACCGTCAGCTTGCGCTTGCCGGGGAGCTGGGACTGCCGGTTATTATTCATAGCAGGGATGCAGCAAGTGATACCCTTCAGATTCTAAAGGAACATCAGGCAGAACAGCTTGGCGGTGTAATTCACTGTTATTCCTATTCTCTTGCGCTTGCAAAGGAATATGAAAAGATGGGTTTTTACTTTGGAATTGGAGGAGTAGTGACATTTAAAAATGCAAGAAAGCTCGCAGAGGTTGTCACCTATCTTCCTCTAGACCGAATTGTGCTGGAGACGGATGCCCCTTACCTTGCACCTGTCCCGCTGAGAGGCAGCAGAAATTCTTCTGTCAATCTGCCCTATATAGCACAGAGGATAGCGGAGCTTAAGGATGTCAGCTATGAAGAGGTAATAAAAAGAACATGTGAAAATGCCAAGAAGTTATACCATCTGAATGGAGCAGAATATGCCAGATCATACAACAATGCTGATTAATCCCAAAAATACCATTGAGATTATCAAAAAATATGAATTTATCTTTCAGAAAAAATTCGGGCAGAACTTTCTGATTGATTCTCATGTAGTGGAGAAAATTGTCCGTTCTGCGGCACTTACAAAGGAGGATTGTGTCCTAGAGATCGGGCCCGGAATTGGAACGATGACACAATATCTGGCAGAAGCAGCAAAGCAGGTGATTGCCGTTGAAATTGATAAAAACTTAATTCCTATTCTTTCTGAGACGCTGAAAGCATACGACAATATAACCATTATCCATGAAGATATCCTAAAGGTGGATATACAAGAGCTGGTCTGCAAATATAATGAGGGAAAGCCCATGAAAGTTGTGGCAAACCTTCCATACTATATTACAACCCCCATTATTATGAACCTGCTAGAAGGGCAGATGCCGGTCAGCAGTATTACGGTGATGGTTCAGAAAGAGGTTGCCGATCGCATGCAGGCAGGACCGGGAACAAAGGATTATGGCGCACTGTCATTGGCTGTTCAATATTATGCAAAGCCAGAGATCATAGCCAATGTGCCGCCAAACTGCTTTATGCCAAGACCAAAGGTGGGATCTGCCGTGATTTGCCTTACCAGACATACCATATGCCCGGTGAAAGTCGAGGAGGAAGAGCTATTATTTCGAATTATTCGAGCATCCTTTAATCAGAGAAGGAAAACATTGGTCAATGCGGTTGGAAACACAGCAGGAATAGAAATCTCCAAAGAAGAAATAAAACAGATACTGATCGAATCGGGGTTATCTGCCACTGTGCGCGGGGAGGCACTGACCTTGGAGGAATTTGCGGAATTAAGCAATCGCTTAGCTGCGTATTGCAAAGGAACGAATTAGAAAAAACACCTGTTTATACATGCAAAAGAAGATGTTGGAAACAAAAAAAGCCGGGAGCTTATGTTTGATAATGGTAAGCTTCCGGCTTCTTACTGTTCCATTTAATCTCCCGAACCAAATATAGAGCGGATCGTTTTGTCCAGATTGAAGATTACTTTTCCATCTACATCATCCAGATCCACGGGACCGAAAGCCCGACTATCATTGCTGTGATTTCGGTTGTCTCCCAGCACATAGATCTCACCCTCTGGAACAACAAGATCCACATTTCCTTTATGGATCAGATCCTCTGCGGGATTGACATAGTATTCATCAAGAGCGACGCCATTGATGTAGACAGCAGAATCCATAATCTCCACATGATCCCCGGCGACACCAATCACACGCTTAACATACTTATCATTATCCGCATTATGAGAATCAAATACGACAATATCTCCTGCCGCGGGGGTTCCAAGCTTCCAGAGAATTAATTTATCATTATTATGCAAGGTTGGATACATAGAATCCCCTGATACAATACTTGGCTGAATAAAGATTAATAAAAGAAATGTTAGCAGGAACGCAGTTCCCACAATCTGTACAATATCAATAAGAAGTCCTTTTAAAGAAACGCCTTCTTCCGTTTCCGTTTTCACATTAGCTGACATAATATACACTCCTTTGTCTATATTCAAACAAATATCCCAACGAAAGTATAC
>CAMWWW010000154.1 GCA_947178015.1 uncultured Clostridia bacterium | reverse complement strand
TATGCGGACCATTCTCGAAAATGATTATGCAAATAACTCTTACAAAAACTTATACATTTTTGTGAACAGGAAAGAATGATGCATTAGAAAAGAGAGTGCAGAAAGGAAGGACAGCAATATGAATGTAAAGGAATATCTGAGAGAGACCGTGAAGGAGCAATATGGGAAGGAAATTTCTGCTGCAAGTGACAAAGAATTGTATAACAGCCTTCTTTTGATGACAAAAGCGCTGCTTGAGAAGAAACCGCGGATAGAGGGAAAGAAAAAAGTTTATTATATTTCGGCGGAATTTTTAATAGGGAAGCTGTTAAGCAACAATTTAATAAATCTTGGAATTTACGAGGAGCTTTATGAGGAGCTGAAGGAGCATGGAAAAGATCTTTCTGCTATCGAGGAGCAAGAGCCGGAGCCATCTTTAGGAAACGGCGGGCTTGGCAGACTAGCAGCGTGTTTTTTGGACTCCATAGCAAGTCTTGGACTTCCGGGAGATGGAATTGGCTTGAATTATCACTTTGGGCTGTTTCGTCAAAGTTTTCAGGATAAGCTTCAATACGCTGAAAAGGATAAATGGATGGAAGAACATTCGTGGTTGAATAAGACAGGATTGACTTTTCCCGTGTATTTTGGGGATAAGAAGGTTACATCCTGTCTGTACGACATCGATGTGGCAGGTTATGAAAATGGTAAAAATAAACTTCATTTATTTGATATTGAGACCGTGGATGAGTCGCTGGTGACAGAGGGCATCTCATTTGATAAGGAAGCGGTGGAAAAGAACCTTACTTTATTTTTATATCCTGACGATTCCGATAAAGCTGGAAATCTCCTCCGCATCTATCAACAATACTTTATGGTCAGCAGCGGCGCACAGCTTATACTTAAAGAGATAAAGGAAAAAGGATATGATCTGCATAAATTAAATGAACATGCGGTGATTCAGATCAATGATACGCACCCTACTATGGTGATTCCAGAGTTGATCCGCATCTTGACCACACAGGAAGGTTTTTCTATGGACGAGGCGGTGGCAGTGGTGGAGAAAACCTGTGCTTATACCAATCATACCATATTGGCGGAGGCGTTGGAAAAATGGCCGTTGGAATATTTAGAGCAGGTGGTACCACAGCTTATACCCGTGATAAAGGAGCTGGATCGCAGGGTTAGAAACCAACATAAAGAAGAAAAGGTGCAGATAATTGATAAGGAAAAACGTGTGCATATGGCGAATATTGATATTCATTATGGTTTTTCTGTCAATGGTGTCGCGGCGATTCATACAGAAATTTTAAAGCACACGGAGCTAAAGGAATTCTATCAGATCTATCCTGAGAAATTTAATAATAAGACAAACGGCATTACATTTCGAAGATGGCTATTATCCTGTAACCGAGAGCTTGCCGCTTATATCAGCAGCCTGATTGGCGATGGATTTAAGAAAGATGCAGCGGAGTTAGAAAAGCTTCTTGCGTATGCAGAGGATGATAACGTTTTGGATACAATCGGAGCTATTAAGCAGCAGAAAAAACAAGAGCTTGCCGCCTATATCAAGGAGAAGGAAGGTGTGGAGCTAAATCCAGAGGCAATCTTTGACATCCAGATTAAAAGGCTGCATGAATATAAGCGCCAGCAGATGAACGCGCTCTATATTATTCATAAATATCTGGAAATTCGGGCAGGAAAGAAGCCAGAAAGACCGCTTGTATTTCTATTTGGCGCGAAGGCTGCGCCCGCTTATGTAATCGCGCAGGATATTATTCATCTTCTGCTGGTGCTTCAGGAGCTGATAAATAAGGATGAGCGCGTCAAGCCATATATGAAGCTGATTATGGTAGAAAATTACAATGTCACCTATGCGGAGAAGCTGATACCAGCATGTGATATATCAGAACAGATCTCACTTGCCTCGAAAGAAGCATCTGGTACAGGAAATATGAAATTTATGTTAAATGGTGCGGTGACACTTGGAACGATGGACGGTGCAAATGTGGAAATTCATGAGCTGGTCGGCAAAGAGAATATCTATACATTTGGCAAGGATGCAGAGTGCGTGATGAACCATTATAAAAAGGCGGATTATGTGTCGGAGAAATACTATAAGGACAGTCCGGTGATTCAGGAGGCAGTTGATTTTATTATAAGCAAAGAAGTGATGGCTGTTGGACATAAGAAGAATCTGGAACGATTGTATAAGGAGCTGTTAAAAAAAGATTGGTTTATGACGTTGCTGGATTTGGAGGACTATATTAAAGTGAAAGATCAAGCTTTCGCCGCATACGAGGACAGAAGGGCATGGAAAAAGAAGATGCTGACTAATATAGCAAAAGCAGGTTATTTTTCATCGGATAGGACGATACAGGAATATAATAAAGATATTTGGAAGCTGTAAATGGCATACTAAATTAGGACAAGAACGATATATCAATTTATCTGAATTCCCCAACTTTTTGGGGATCATTTGAGGAAGGTTCTCTGCGCGAACCTTCCTCAAAAATAATTCTATCTATATCGGATCGTATATTAATGAATAAGTTTTGCCTCCCATTCTATTACGGTGCCGCTGTATGCGTCGATTTTAAATTCATATTTCATGGTGTCATAGAAAAGGGAACCTTCATATTCTAAGCGTCCGTCGTCTTCATCAAGTTTTATTTTGATTATTTCTTCTGTTGCTCCGGGAACACGGTCAATGACGGTCTGTTTTGCCTGCGTCTCGGTGATAATTCCAGTGCCTGCTCCTACCGATCCGATCGGGGGAAGTAATTCTTCGGCGTCATAGTCAAAGCTTATTATGGTGCCGTCTGCTTTGCTTATCTCATAATCATATTCAACGCCATCAAGAGTGACAAATTCTACTTCAAAAATGCTTCTGCCGTCTTCTATGTCGGACTTCACCTTGCTGACGGCAATGTTTTGTTCTGCGATACCAGCGTGCGTGAGAGCGATGGACAGAGCAGTATTTTCATCTATTTGTTGAGGCGTGTTTTGTGTGGTTGCAGGTGGTTCCTTAGATGGCGCTGATGCGGTACTTTGAGGTGTTTCTGGGGTTTGGGTTGTGTTGGTTTGGGACGGTTTCGTAGTTTGCGGCAAAGATTCGGTGGTTGGTGTTGTCTGTGCGGGTGTCTGGGATTCCAAAATGTTTTCTGAGTTTGTGGTTTCTTCTGGCAGAGCAGCAGTGGAAGCTGTTTCTGTGGAGGTTTCATTTTGGACAAGGTTGCTGTCCGCTGGGGTGTAATCTGTTCGCGGAGCATGACTTTCCGCGATAACAACGCCAGTCAGGGCATCAATATCGTATTTATGTTCCACACCATTTTCTGTAAAGACCACCTGATAGAAAAAGGTTCCATTTCGGCTGTCCAGTCCGGCTGAGGAAAATATAACTTCGCCGGAGGAGATGTCGGCGGCTTTTAGTGCGGCACTTTTAGCAGCGTCAATGCCAATATAATCAGCAGCGGAGTTGGCAGGTTTGCGTCCGCAGGAACTCAGAGAGAGGGCGGCTATTGCAGAAAAAATAATGAGAAAAAGACCTTTTGTTATATGGTGGTACATAGTATAATTTACCTCCTTAGAAAAATAAATTAAGTGCATGATATTGTTTTTAAGTTATGATAATGTGGCCGGAAGTGATACAGTAAAACAGCTTCCATGGGCAGGGACGCTCTGTACGGCGATGGTTCCGCCATGGAGCAGTATAATCTGTCGTACCATAGACAACCCTAATCCCAGTCCTGAGCCGGCCTCTCTGGAAGTGCTGACTTGATAAAAGCGCTGCCAGATTTTGTCTAGCTGTTCTTTTGCAATGCCGATCCCATCGTCCTCTATTTCTAGTATAGCTGTGGAGCTAGAGGTGTAGAGGCGCAGAAAAATATGTTCTTTTCCATATTTTCGCGCATTGTCCAGAAGATTAAGGATCACTCTGGAGAGGAGAAAGGGATCGGCTTGAATATAGATGGATTCTTCTATTTGTGAGTCAAGGGTAATGCCGCCTAAATTGTTTTTTTGTTCTTCGCAGAGGATACTGCACATTTCACTGAGGTTGACGGTCTCTATATGCATGGTTTGTGTGCCGAGCTCCAACCGCGTGATATCCAGCAGCCGTTCGATAAGCAGAGACATTTTCTGTGCCTGTCGTTCAATTACCTCGATTGCCTCGCGGTATTCGGAGAGAGTGTCAGCGTGCTTTGCAGCGTAGTTACATTGAGCGAGAATAACGGCTGTGGGCGTTCTCAACTCATGGGAAGCGTCGGAGGTGAACTGCTTTTCAGCCTCAAAGGATTGTTCAAGCCGCCCAAACATATGATCAAAAGCATAGGCAAGCCGGCTGACTTCGTCATGTCCCTGAGGCAGTCCAATCCGGCGTGTCAGATCCTTCCCTTCACCGATGCTTTCTGCTGCTTCTGTAAGATAGGAAATGGGCTTTAATGCCCTTTTGGTGATCAAGTATCCGCCGGCGGCGACAAATAAAATAAAAAAGGGCAGTATGAGGAAAAACATGGCGATAATGTTTCCGAGTGTCTGATTGGTGTCAGGGCTTTTCAATATGCCGCGCAGCCAAAGTCCGTCCTCCCAACCGCAGGGAACAAAAAAATCTAATATATAATAATCTTGATCTTTGCCAGAAATATATTTACTAATACCATTTTCCAGATCTGTGCCGACTGGAAAGGAAGGAGGCACTTGTCCTGCGAGAAGGGAATGTTCTTTGTTGTAGATTAAAAAATGCACATTATTTGCATAAAAGGTAAAGTCCTGTGAGATGACCAGCTTTTTATCTTGCAGGGTAAGCTCTGTTAAATTAGCACGCACGGTGAGATTTAAAATCTGAAAAGCCTCCTTTTCTGCCATTTTGCCGCTTACGGCAAGAATAAAGGCAAGACATGCCGCAGCCGTGAGAAGCATAAAGCAAGTAAACCATAAAGTAAGCTTTAGTTTAAGGGAGAGTCGACGCTTCATGTAGACTCCTTTATCATCCAACCGGAGCCCCATATGGTGTGCAGAAGCTTATTCGAATATCCACTGTCTATTTTTTTTCTGAGGTAGCTGATATAGACATCCACAATATTGGAGCCGCCTGTATAATCATAACTCCAGATATGTTCTGCAATTTTGTCCCTAGAAAGAACAATGCCGGGATTCATGCACATATATTCTAAAATGGCATATTCCTTTGAGGACAGATCGATGGTCTTGCCAGCTCTCTGCGCTGTATGACTTTTACTATCCAGAGTGAGATCGCCGATGGTTATGGCGCTGGAGGCGTGAGGGCTGTTTTTTCTGGTTATGGAGCGAATTCTCGCTAAAAGCTCATCAAAATCGAACGGCTTAACCAAATAATCATCTGCTCCAGAATCCAGTCCATTCACCCGGTCAGCGATGCTATCACGAGCGGTTAGAAGAATTACGGGAAGGCTGAATTGCTTTTGTCTTAGGGCTTTTAAAACGGTGAGACCATCTTTTTTTGGCATCATAATATCAAGAATTGCCGCGTCATATTCTGTATGCTCAAGGTAATACAGGGCTTCTTCCCCGTCAAAGCAGGCGTCCACGCCATATCCTTCTTTTTCGAGGGTGCGCACAATCAACCGGTTTAAATCATGTTCATCCTCCGCTATCAGTATTCGCATATCGTTACCTCTTTTCTGTATCATTGTATTGCGATGATATGTCTTTTGAATAATTGTTATTATTATAGCCAGAAATTTATAATATTTTAAAGAATTTGAATATAAAATATATAATTGGTTCCTTTTATTGTATAACGAATTGACCAATAAAACCTATATGAAAGAGAAGATGGTATATCATGTTTATTATACAGCAAATATCTTATTTGAAACAAGCTTTTTCGGGTTTTTCAATATTATTTTTAAGATACATCCGTCGTTGCATTGTAACGAATAAAGAAAGATGGCGGAATTCTAGCCGGAAATTTGTTCTGCCCGAAAAGGCGCAAATAACGGATATGGATGGCTGTATAATCATTTTCGAGAAAGGTCCGCATAGCCAGCGCAGCTATTTCCTCCGTC
>CAMWWW010000153.1 GCA_947178015.1 uncultured Clostridia bacterium | reverse complement strand
ATCTATCATTGATATACCGCTTAGACAGCTTTGCCGCCGCCACAAGCGCATCGTCTGTAATTTTCACACCATGATGCTTCTCATAACTGCCGCGCAAACCTTTCAGAATCTCAACGGTCTCCTCCTCGGAGGGCTCATCAACCACAACCGGCTGAAAACGACGCTCCAAGGCAGCATCCTTCTCAATGTATTTTCTATATTCCTCAATGGTCGTAGCTCCAATTAACTGAATCTCACCTCTTGCCAGAGATGGCTTTAAAATATTGGAGGCGTCGAGCGCGCCCTCTGCACCGCCCGCGCCGATAATCGTATGCAGCTCATCCAAAAACAGCAGCACTCTTCCATCCGCCTTCACCTCGGCCAACACTCTCTTAATTCTTTCTTCAAATTCTCCTCTGTACTTCGAACCCGCAATCATACCAGACAGATCCAGCGTAAGCACGCGCCTGGCTTTGATTGTCTCTGGGATATTTCCCTCCACAATGCGGCTTGCCAGCCCTTCTGCGATAGCGGTCTTTCCGACTCCCGGCTCACCGATCAGACATGGATTGTTCTTTGTCCTCCTGCTTAAAATCTGGATCACTCTCTGTATCTCTCTGCTGCGCCCTATCACTGGATCAAGCTTTCCCTCTCTTGCCAGCGCTGTCAGATCTCTGCTGTACTGATCCAGAGTGGGTGTGGAAGACCGTCCATTTCTATTTCTTGGCTTTCCATTTTGAAAATCCTCTCTGTATAGATTTCCGTCCTCCCCCATTGCAAGAAGAATATCCACATAGAGCTTTTGTACATTAATCCCAAGTGTGTTGAGCAATCTTGCCGCTATCGAGTCTGTCTCTTTAATCATAGCGATCAAAATATGCTCTGTGCCGATCAGCGCCGCCTTAAAACGCACAGCCTCCCTGACCGACGCCTCCAAAATACGGTTCGCCCTCGGCGTATATCCCTCTGGCTCCTCCATCGCGGTGCCTCCTGAGGGCGCAATAAGCTGCTCCATCAGATCCCGCACTTTATCCTCCGTCACACCATGATTATTGAGAACTGCCGCGGCAAGACAACCGCCTGCCCTCAGCAAACCAACAAGTATATGCTCTGTGCCGATATAACCATGCCCCAGCTCACCGGACACCTCCCGCGCGGCAAGCAGCGCCTCATTCGCTTTTTTGGTAAATCGATTTTGCATGTAAATCCTCCTATATTATTAACTCCGGCAAGTGCTCCCTAATGTAATCTGCCCGGCACCTGTCCCTCTTCACCTTATCCAAAGGCTTCCCGGCAAGCCTCTGCAAATGGGCAGGCTGAATCCCCATCATCAGAGGATATACGCTTTTCTTCCCCTGCCCCTCAAACTTAAGAAAACCGCCGCTCAAACCAAATTGAATATCTGACAGCAGATTCATTCCTTCCTCTATCTCCAAGGTTTTACAGTATTTTAAAATACCATAGGAACGAAATACGGTGTCCTCGATTCCAACAAGATTCTCTTGTGTAATCTTTTTTCGCAGCTTTCTTTCCTGTTTGATAATCTGATATGCAATCGTAGTCAAATTCTGCATAATCTCCTGCTCTGTCTGTCCAAGTGTCTTTTGATTGTAGATCTGGTACAGATTTCCCGCACCACTCCCGCGTATCGACACCCCAAAACGCCCTATATCCGATGCAATTCCGGCAAGCCGCTTTGTGCCAGCAATCGCGGGCAGATGAAGCATAAAGGACACCCGAAGTCCCGTCCCAACATTCGTGGGAAAGCTGGTCAGATAACCAAGCTTTTCATGATATGCATAAGGAAAGCACTTATTGATCGCATTGTCCAGCTTATCGGCAAGCTTCCACGCCTTATCCAGATTCATTCCTCCCGCAAAAGCTTGAATTCTCAAATGATCCTCTTCATTTAATAAAATACTGACGGATTCATCCTCCGACACCATCGCTGCCGCCGGTCCCTGCTTGGTAATTAATGCCTCGCTGACTAGATGCCGCTCTGTCAATGCTACCTTATCTGTATCTGATATAGAATCCATAGAAAGATAATGATAGCTCCGCCCTTCCTCCTCGTCAAGTCCAGCAAGCTTGGCTTTCAGCTCCTCTATCAGCTCTCTCGCCTGCTCCTTGGACAATCGAACCGGAAATGGATATTTACTTAAGTTTCTCGCAAGCCTCACTCTGCTGGAGATCACAATATCCTCATTATCTCCCGTCTCCTCATACCATTTAAGCATCTATCCCATCCCTCTCTCTCAGCGCCCTTATTTCATCCCGAAGGCTCGCTGCCTCTTCATAATCCTCTTCCCTTAAAGCCTCGTTCAGCTTCTCCTTAAGAATCTGTATCTCTTCTATAATCGAATATTCTGCCTGCGGCTTCGCCATCGTCATATTATTATATAGGGGCTTCTTGCCTGTGTGAATATTGTTGCCTTGAATCTTCTTTATATTACCCTCTATCAGCGGCTCAAATACATTATAGCAATCCTCACACCCCAGCACACCCTGACTGATAAAATCCCGATAAGATAATTTACAGGTCGGACACACCACCTGCTCCATAGTATCCTCTTTTTTCTCGCTCTCCACCGCATAAGCACCCAAAATACCAGCGAGCAGCTCCGCAAATGGCAGCTCGTCGACAAATTCCATATCTTTTGCACATTCACTGCAAAGGCTATGCTCATTCTTTACACCGTTAATGATTTCTGTATAAAATATCGTAGCTTCTCGCTCATGACATTTTTCACAAAGCATTTAAAAATACCTCCTATTCTCCCAGATATTCCATAAAAATCTGATCTATCAGCTCATGCACCTCTTCCCTGCTTATATTTTTGCAGATCGCCCTTGCAATCATCAGCCTCAAATTTCCGCGCAGCTCCTCCACCGCACGAATTTTATCTACATCAAGAGAAATAACGGCTCCCCTGCGCCTGTCCAGCTTGACAAATCCCTCCTGCTTTAAAACAGTATACGCCTTATTTACCGTATGCATGTTAATCCCAATATTATCCGCAAGCTGTCTGACGGAAGGAAGTACATCCCCCTCGTGAAATTCCTCCATCGCAATTCCTAAAATAATCTGATTGCATAGCTGTAAATAAATCGCCTCATCGCTGTTAAAATCAATCGACACATACATAACATTCTCTCCTTAGTTATAGCTGTTATACCTTTCTTATAACAACACTCAGTATAGCGCAGCTTTTTCTTCTTGTCAACCAAAGAAAGAAGCGGCTGCCGCAAAGAGGAAATATTCCATTTTAACGGCAGCCCCATTCTTATTTTTCATCGTAATCGAAGAAGGTAAAATCATCATCATCCAGATCCAACAGAAAATCATCGTCATCATCCGGCTCCGGCTCAGGTTCTGGTTCCGGCTTCGGCTTTGGCTTCACTGCCTGTCTGACAGGCGGTTGTTCTGGCTCTTTTCTTCTCCTTGGTTCCTTCGCGGCGGCCGCCTCTTTCACCATCTCCTTTGCACTTTCAACCACATAGGAAACCTCCTCTGGCTCTTCTAATTCCACCTGCTCTTCCGGCTCATATTGCTCATCCGGCTCATCCAAAACATCTAGAACATCCCCGTCATCCGAATCCCCCATATCCTCTTCCTCTGCATAAGTGCTGTCATCCGCCTGACCCTTTAACTTAATCAGCAGTCCGATTACCGCGATAATCAATACCACACAGAATACCGCTAACGCAATAATAATCATCAACTTATTTTTTGTATCTATCTGATTGCTAAGCTTTTGTCTAATAATTTCTGACTCTAATTCCTCCACCCTGCTCGGATTATCCTTTGCGCCGGTAGTCTCCGAGGGCTCGGATGGAATCACAATCCCCGTGCTGTGAAAACGCTGCAGTGTTCTCTCCTTTGTATCGTATTGATAAAAATCACACTCTCCCTTATCATTCAAGGCATAGACAAGAAAAAATTCGGTATTGCTTCCCTGTATCCACGCTTGAATGGAAGTCGCCACATTTTCATCTCCTCCATTGCCAAGAGACAACGTCGTCTCATTATAACCCTCTGGCGCGCTGACGTCTGGCTCTGGGGAAATAATCATATAAGAACCAGCCGCATTAGTGAGGCGAATGTATGGATAAACACTGTCCCTCGCACTATTATATGCATAAAATGCCCCATTCTCTCCCAGACCATCCCGAAGATAAAATAAAGTTATATTCTGTGTCAGGCTGGTAAACGCTGGTATCTCCTGCCCCTGATAAGAAACCATCGTTTTCTGAAATCCGTCCGGCGCATCAATCCCATCCACCTTTTCTGTCACATACATGTCCTTTCCATTTACCAGAAAGGAGACGGAAAGATTTTCAATTTCCGGGTCCTGCGCCGCTGTTGTGGTCTGCGGCTGGCTCTGCGCCTCTTTTCTCCTGACAATAATGGAATACGTCTTTACCGTTCCATTTTCGGCTGTCACCTTGATGGTAATAGTATTGACTCCCACTGCCAGATTCGTATCCGAGATAGAAACCGATGCCTTATCACTCTCTGCCTTTGCTGTGATAGCGAGCTTGCTGATATCATTGTCAACCGTAATGTCATATTCCGTCTTATCAGGAGCAAATCCCCAAAGACCTGTAGGAGAAATATTCAACTCGGCAAGTCGGCACACATCAGAGGCAGTGCTTGGTCCCTGAATATTCACCGGCGCGCTCGCTGCCGCCGTGATTGTCATAGAATCCCCGCTGCTTGCACTCAAAGGTCCCAGATACACGTTGCTGATTGTAACATTCGAGCTGCCCGCCTTTTTCGCGCGAAAGGTCAACATATATTTATAGCTGGAAGCATCCCCATAGCCAGTAAATTTCAGCCTGCCTCCCCCTCCGCTGTCCGCGCCGCTCACATATTCCATCATGTCAGCATTGTAATCCAGATAAAACTCATACGCTCCAATTGCCTCGCTTCCGTTTACATATACACCTATCTGAAATTCCTGTCCCTCTGTTGGACTATAAGAAGAAGATCCATAGGTGACGGAACCCTCCGCTGCCAAAACAATCCCTGTCTGTACCAACAGCATAATCCACACCGCCAGACAAGTAATGCTATATTTTATACGTTTCAATTTCTGCCTCCTTACCTTATGTTCCTTATTTTTGTTCTATATATTTGATATCCAGCAAGTGCCTTTGCAAATGTAACATATCCCGCGCCGATATTGTCGACTGTTTGACTCCATCCGCCGTCTCCACTCGGTCGTCCCAATTAATATCTGCCGCCTCCGCATACACTCCCGAAAGGCTGGAAATTCCCAAAATATGCCTCTGAAGATACAACATATCTCTGCCGTTGATCTCGCCATCTCCATTTATATCTCCATAAATCACAATTGGAATCTCCTTGATCACCGCGTCATCCACATTTGCCGTGATCTGCAGCAGATCTCCCGTGGCGAGTATTCCCGTATTCACGGTGCGGTCTGCATGAACCAGCCGGATGCCGCAATTTGTCGAGGACATCCGCGAAAGCGCCGCCTCCGCCGTAGTTCCCAGCTCAAAACCATACAGCACGGTCATATCTCCCTCTGGCTGCCGCACATTCATAAATTCTCCCTCTCCCGCCGACACCGTAAAATTACCTCCATTGTAAGTAGAAGGCCCAGCAGGAACAATCACATTGATTGTGTAGGTTGTACTACTTCCATTCTGCGCCGTGACGGTAACAGTTATTACATTCAAGCCCTCCGTCAATTTATAATTTCCTGTCCCAGACACAGAAGAGCTGCTGTCCGCCGCCTGCGCCGACACTGTAACCGAAGATACGGGCTCATTGAGGACCACATCATATTCTATAATACTTTTATGAAAGGTAGGCGTCAGTGTATATCCATCCACCGACAGATAAGAAAGCGTCGTCACCGCCCCGCCGGAGCCTGTCGGAAGCTCACTCGCATACTCCGGCATATTCAAGTACACCGGAATCTTAAACACAATCCCAAGCTCCGTGGTATCTCCATAAGCGATCGCCATCTTCTTCGCCTCCGAGCTTGGCGCCTGCACATTCGTCATATATTGGTGTGTGTAGGGA
>CAMWWW010000152.1 GCA_947178015.1 uncultured Clostridia bacterium | reverse complement strand
TCTTTTTTGACAGATACTTGACTTTTTATACATGGATTGCTAAAGTATGTAGTGTGAAATGAAAATTTCATTATTTTACTTTGCATGTCACGAAAATAGGCGAATGGAAATTTAGGTGAAGTTGGATTTTCGCTATTTTGATGTGTTGCCTAGATCGGGCAGATAGGAGTTTGTGTGAAACGTTTGGGTGTGATCGGGGGATTGGGTCCTCTTGCGACGGCTTATTTTTTTGAGCTGGTGGTTCGCATGACGGAAGCGGAGTCCGATCAGGGGCATGTGGAGATGATTGTATTGAATTATCCCTCCGTGCCGGACAGAACAAGCTATATTATGGGAAATACGAAGGAGAGTCCGCTGCCTGCCATGATTTCGATGGGGCAGCAGCTTGCGGGACTTGGGGTGGAATATATTGCAGTTCCCTGTATTACCGCCCACTATTTCCATAAAGAGCTTACAGAGGCAATTTATGTGCCGATTATACATATTGTGGAGGAAACCGCCGAGCATTTGTCCTATTATGGGATTAGGAGGGCGGGAATTATGGCGACAGATGGGACTGTGCGCGCAGAGTTGTTTCAGAGAGAGTTTTTTAAGTGGGGGATTGAGGGGATATTGCCGGATGGGGAGCATCAGAAACTGGTGATGGATTTGATCTATCGGGATGTGAAGGCAGGCAAACCTGTGGAGATGGATAAGTTTGGTAGGGTAAGTGAATATCTCAGGAAAAATGGCGCAGAATGTATTATTTTGGGCTGTACAGAGCTTTCGCTGATTAAGCAGAAGGGGCATCTTGGCGCTGGTTATCTGGATGCTATGGAGGTTCTGGCAAGGAAGTCTGTGCTGGTCAGCGGAGCATGTTTGAAGGGAGAGTACCAATGTCTGATAACAAAACAGGAAAGAGAACAAGCGGGAGAAAAAAGCGGAAGCGCCGGTTAAAAAGGCAGTTTATGATAAGCAGCGTAGCGGCTGTGACCGTGTTTTTGCTGGCGCTGGTTTATGTCGTAGCAGGAGGAATTGGAAGGGGAGAGGCGGCATTTAAGGAAATGGACGCAACTGTGCCGGAAACGCCATCACAGACGGAATCGTCTACACAGAGAGCGACAGAAGAGGAAACGCCGACAGAGACAGAATCGGTCTATATAGATGTGACGCCGCCTGTGGGGACGGCCAAGGAGAGCGTGACATGGTGGGATGAGGAGGAGCTGAAGCCGGAGGAATTTGTGGAGTCCATGCAGGATGATACAAAGATTACGGTAAGCTTTCAGTCTATGCCAGATATGACGCTTTTTGAGAAGGAGCAGGAGGTGTCCGTCTGTCTGACCGATGAGGGAGGAAATCAGACGGTGCTTACTTCTAAGCTGATTTTAATGCACGATGGGGAAGCGCCGAAGATGACGGGCGTTTACAATATGACGGTATTTGCCGGGGATACCATACTTTACCGGAAAAATGTAGAGGTGACGGATAACCATGATGAGAATCCAAAACTTACCATTGACAGCAGTCAAGTAAATCGAAATAAAGTGGGGACTTACCATGTTACTTACCGCGCGGAAGACAAGGCCGGAAATGTGACGGAGGAGACGATTTTTGTCAAGGTGATGGAGAAGGTTGCCGTGACACAGGAGATGGTGGATCAGCTTGCGGACAAGGTTTTGGCGGAGATATTGTCGGAGGGCATGTCTAATCGAGAGAAGGCGTATGCGATTTATAGCTGGACAAAGAGGAACATTGCGTACACAGGGCATACCGATCCCTCGGATATTGTGGCAGGAGCGTATCAGGGTCTGAGATACCGCGCGGGTGATTGCTTTACATTTTGTGCAGTTGCACATATGTTGTATAACAGAGCAGGTTTTCAGGCGATGAAAGTGACAAGAACAGCCGGGTATCTGCATCATTATTGGAATTATGTGAATTATGGCGAGGGTTGGTATCACTGTGATTCGAATCTGTATCGCTCAGATGGCTTTGAGGCATTTATGAAGACGACGGAGGAGTTGATCACCTATACAACCAATGCGATGAACCGTCCTGATTATTATGTATATGATGAGAGCCAGTATCCGCCATGTGCGGGAAGCACGGGAACAGAAGGAGAGACGCAGCCGGGTGAGGAGGGAACACAGCAGCCGGGAGCGGAAGATATGCCGGAAGGGCAGCAGCCAGAGGGAACGCCGGAGGGCGGACAACAGCCGGAGGCAGGTGTGCCAGAAGGAGAAGGGCAGCAGCCGGAAGCAGGTGTACCAGAAGGAGGACAGCAGTCGGAGGCGGGTGATCCAGAAGGCGGGCAGCCAAGTGCGGAGGGGACATCAGCAGGAATTTCAGAGGGTGGACCAGATACGGCAGCAGAGAATGGGCAGCAGCCAGATGTGGAAGGTGCGTCGGCAGGACAATCTGGCGAGGTGGGAGCGCAGTAGCCGGGTGCAGAAGATATGCCAGACGGCGGACCGCAAACAGCGGCTTGAGAAGGAACGGCTGTGTGGTTAGCATAAGCGGGTGATGGCTTTTGTAAGAGGAGGCAGGAATCCGCTTATAGACGAGCAAGAAAAGGAAAGGCAAGGAAGGGTATGCAGACAAATTTATTGGAATATCTGGAAGGGACCGTACAGCGTGTACCGGATAAGCCTGCCTATGTGAGCGAGAGAGAGGGACTTTCCTTTCTTGAGGTCAGTGAGCGATCGAGGGCAATTGGAAGCTTTCTTGGTAGACAGGGTTATAGAAGAGAACCGGTTGTTATTTTTATGAGAAAGAGTCCCTATACAGTGACGGCGTTTTTCGGAACAATATATGCTGGATGCTTTTATGTGCCGATTGATGAAGAAATGCCGGCCCATCGAATTGAGCTGATATTTGAAAATCTGAATCCAAGAGCAATGATATGTGATGCAGAGACAAGGAAGGCAGCAGAAAACATGCCTTATAAGGGCAGCATATACCAATATGAGGAGATCTGCGAAGAGCCGGAGGATAAGAAACTGCTTTTGGATATTAGAAGAAATGCTTTGGATATTGATCCGGTTTACATTGTATTTACTTCGGGCTCTACGGGAGTTCCAAAGGGGGTTGTCGCCTGTCATCGTTCTGTAATAGATTATATTGAGCAGCTTTCTAAGGTGCTCAATTTTTCAGAGAAGACAATTTTTGGAAATCAGTCGCCCTTTTATTTCGACGCGTGCTTAAAGGAGCTGTATCCAACGGCGAAATTTGGGGCAACCACGTATCTTATTCCAAAGGAATTGTTTAGTTTTCCTGTCAAGCTGGTGGATTTTTTAAATCAATATAAGATTAATACTGTCTGTTGGGTGGTTTCAGCGCTGACCATGATTTCTGGATTTGGTGTTTTCGAGACGAAGAAGCCGGAATATCTTCATACAATCGCCTTTGGCAGCGAGGTTTTTCCAGTGCGCCAGTTTAACATATGGAAGGATACGCTGCCAGATGCGTCCTTTGTGAATCTGTATGGTCCCACGGAAGCAACAGGGATGAGCTGTTATTATAGAGCGGATCGAAAGTTTGAGCCGGATGAGGTGATTCCCGTGGGGCGGCCTTTTGAAAACACACAGATTTTGCTGTTAAAAGAGGATCAGACGCTGGCGGCTGAGGGGGAGGAAGGAGAGATCTGCATCCGCGGAACGGCGGTGACGCTTGGCTATTACAATGATTTTCAGCGAACAGGGGAGGCGTTTGTCCAGAATCCACTCAATACTTCTTACCCAGATATTATTTACCGCACGGGAGATATAGGGAAGTATAATCAAGAGGGAGAGCTTATATTTGTGTCTCGCAGGGATTACCAGATAAAACATATGGGACATAGAATTGAGTTGGGCGAGATTGAAGCGTGCGCGGCAAAAATGGACAAGATAAGGAGCGTCTGCTGTATTTATCACAAGGAGCAAGAGAAGATTATTCTGTTCTATACCGGGGAGATGGAACGAGGGGATGTGGCTGCGCGCTTAAAGGAAGCGCTGCCTCGCTATATGGTGCCCAATCGGGTGAGAAAGCTGGAGACCATGCCGCTCACGCCAAATGGAAAGCTTGACAGAGTGTCGTTGGAGCGGGAGTATATACAGCAAATAAACAAGAAAAAAGGAGAATGAATACATGGAAGAATTATTGGAGATTTTACAGGAAATGCACCCTGATGTGGATTTTGAGCTTTGCGATACGCTGATTGATGACAAGATACTGGATTCCTTTGATATTGTGGAGTTGGTGTCGGAGATCAGCAATACCTTCGATGTAAGAATTCCGGCGGAGGCGATTGTGCCGGAGAATTTTAATTCAGCAGAGACCATTTATGCTTTAATAGAAAGTCTTGAGAACGAGGATTAGGAATTATGCTGTTTACGTCATATCGCTTTATCGGTTTCCTGTTTATCCTGTTCCTTCTATATTATAAGATACCACGGAAATACCAGTGGGGATTGCTTCTTATGGCAAGCTACCTTTTCTATGCTGCCGCCGGGTTACAATTTTTGCTCTATATAGGAGCGACGACCCTTTCCACATGGTATGCCGGGCTTCGAATGGAGCAGGTAAAACAACAATATACAGGATACAGAAAGCTTCATAAGGCTGAGATGACAAAGGAGGAGAAAAAGTCTCATAAGCAGGAGGAAAAGAAGAAGCAGAGAATCTGGCTTCTTCTTTGTCTTTTCTTTAACTTTGGTATTCTCGCCGTTGTAAAATATACGAATTTTGCAATCTCTAATATCAACTATTTTCTCAATCTGGCTGGCAGAGCGCCGCTTGACTTTTTAAGCTTAGCGCTTCCAATGGGAATATCCTTCTATACATTTCAGAGTATGGGATATCTGATTGACGTATACAGAGGAACTTGTGAGCCAGAGAGAAATCTGGGGAAATTTGCTTTGTTTGTTTCCTTTTTCCCCCAACTGATACAAGGACCTATCAGTCGTTTTGCAGATTTGTCGAAAACGCTTTTTGCTCCGCACGCGTTTGACAAAAAACAGGTAGTATTTGGCTTGGAGCGAATTTTGTGGGGATTTTTTAAAAAGCTTGTAATAGCGGATCGGATTGTGGCGGGTGTCAATACCATAATTCATAATCCAGAACAATATCAAGGAGTATATGTGCTGGTCGGAATGTTATTTTATGCCTGTGAGCTGTATGCGGACTTTACCGGTGGAATCGACATTACGATTGGCGTCGCGCAGGTGCTTGGAGTTAAAGTAAAGGAGAACTTTGAGCGTCCCTATTTTTCAAAATCCATCAAGGAATATTGGCGCAGATGGCATATTACTATGGGGACATGGTTTACCGATTATATTTTCTATCCAATCTCTGTCTCCATGCCAATGTTAAAGCTTTCTAAATTTTCGAGAGCGAAATTTGGGGAGGCTGTGGGAAAACGTGTTCCGGTGTATTGCGCCACCATTCTTGTATGGTTTACCACAGGAATCTGGCACGGGGCGAGCTGGAATTTTATTGTATGGGGCCTTATGAATTGTCTGGTTATTATGGTATCACAGGAGCTGGAGCCGTTTTATCGCTGGTTCCACGCTAAGTTTTCGGTAAAGGACAGATGGCTGTTTCGTGCTTTTCAGGTGGGAAGAACCATACTTTTAATGAGCGCTTTGCGTATGTTTGACTGCTATCGGGATGTGCCGCTGACCTTCCGCATGTTTGGAAATATGCTGACGAGCAGAAATTATTCTGTTCTGTTTCAGGGCGGGCTTATGCATATTGGGCTTACGGCTGCCGATTATATAATTTTATCAATCGGCGTTGTGATAATGCTTCTGGTAAGCCTTGTACAGCGCAAAGGAAGCGTGAGGGAAGCGCTGTATGCCAAGTCCCCGGCCGTGCAGCTAGGAGCGATCTATCTGCTGTTTTTTTCTGTGCTGATTTTTGGCGCATATGGGATTGGATACGATGCGAGCCAGTTTATCTATAATCAGTTTTAGGTGAGAGAAAATGATACAACGTATAAAAAAAAGAAGAAATATAATTCTGACTGTGGTTTGTGCCGTTGTTTTTGTGGGGAGCTTTTGGCTGTTCACAAAGCTTCTAATGC
>CAMWWW010000151.1 GCA_947178015.1 uncultured Clostridia bacterium | reverse complement strand
TTCCTTATCTTATCAAAGAGTATATTAAACATAATAAAGGAGCATGTGAAGTCTTTCCTTCCCCATTTGCTGTCTTTTTGAATGTTGATGATAAACTATATCTTGAACCTGATATATCTGTAATATGTGATAAAAATAAACTCACAGACGAAGGCTGCAACGGTGCGCCGGACTGGGTGATTGAAATTGTTTCACCTTCCAGCCGTCCGATGGATTATAATAAAAAACTATTTAAATACAGGACGGCAGGGGTACGGGAATATTGGATCGTCGACCCAATAAAACAGCTAATAATGGTTTACAACTTTGAGCATGATACCTTTGAGCAATATTCTTTTACAGATAAAGTAAAAGCAGGAATATATGAAGATTTTGAGATCGATTTTTCAGAAATCAACATTGAATAGTAATGATGTGAAAAGGATTAGTTTTCCAGCCCTTCTTTGCTTGAAAAGATATAAAAATTGTCTTTAGCCTGCTGTCCTTATAACATCATCTTATAGAATACCCACTATGCTTAAAAATATTACTAAGATAAGCAAAAGAACTTATCTCTTGATTTTGAAAAAAGGCTAGAAAGCAAACGTGTCTGATATATCAATAAAAACAACATAGCCAGCGCAGCTATTTTCCTCAAGGAACCTATTGAAAAATGTTGGCACAAACGAGCTTGTGAATTTTGTGCTACACTTCAGCGAGGAGCGGGGTGACGGAGGAAATAGCAGCACTGGCTATATGTATCTTGCTCAAAAATAATTCATGACTCCCCTTTACAGGTTGGATTCCTCTTTATAAAAGTCCTTCGGCACAATCTCTTTTCGCTCTCCCTGTTTCAGATTGACCAGACATTGCCCTTCTTTGTATTTCACCATAAAACTGTGTGCAAAGTGAGCTGTCAGATAAGCTCTTACTAGCGTTCCCTCTTTCCACTCGATGTCAATACAACCTCCGCCTTTTACACATACTCCCCTCAATGTTCCACTTCTCCACGCACTAGGCAGAGCAGGCAAAAGAACCATGCGGGATTCACTGCTTTGCACCAGCATCTCAAGTATTGCCGCTGCCGCGCCAAAATTTCCATCAATCTGAAACGGCGGATGCTTATCAAAAAGATTCGGGTATGTAGATTTTTTCCAAAGCATCAACAGATTTTCATATGCTTTCTCTCCGTCCCAGAGTTTTGCATAATGATTGATGATCCATGCGCGGCTCCAGCCTGTATGCCCGCCTCCATTCAAAAGCCTGCTTTCCAGCGTTTTTCTCGCTGCTGCCGCAAATCTTGGCGTCCCATCCGCCGTAATCTGTTCCGACGGGTGCAGCCCATAGAGATGTGAAATATGCCTGTGTCCCTTATCAAGCTCCTTATAATCCTCCGGCCACTCCATTAGACAGCCGCTCTCTGCTATCTGCGTGGGATACAGCCGTTCTTTTGCCTCTTGTATCTTTTTGTCCAGCTCATCTGACACCCCAAGCGCTTTTGCTGCTTTATGACACTGATCAAACAAATCTCTAAGAATCTGATTATCCATCGTCACCCCAAAGGTATTCGCTCCACTATGCCCATTGGGAAGGACAAAAGTATTCTCCGGGGATACTGATGGACATGTCACCAAAAACCCTTGATGCTCCACAAGAAAATCAAGAAAGAATTCCGCTGCCTCCCGCATCACTGGAAATGCTTCTCTCAGAAAATCCAGATCTTGTGTATATAAAAAATGTGTCCATTGATGCGTACAGAGCCATGCTGCCCCCATCACCCAATAAGAACCGGGATTCCAGTAATCCTGTACGCAGCAATCACCAAAAATATCCGTGTTATGATGAGCCACAAATCCTCGACAGCCATATAGTCTCTTGGCAGCTTCCCTGCCATTGGGAACCATCCTCTGTATCAGATCAAACAAAGGCATATGACATTCCGAAAGATTGGCACTCTCTGCCAGCCAATAATTCATCTCCGTATTTATGTTGATCGTATATTTGGAATCCCATGCCGGTTTTAAGTCCTTATTCCATATCCCTTGAAGATTAGCAGGAAGATTTCCCGGACGGCTGCACGAAATCAAAAGATACCTTCCATAATCGACATAGAGCGGCGCAAGCCCTGCCTCTTCTCCCTTTTCAACAAGCGAAAGACGCTCCTCCATAGACAATCTATCAAACTGCTCTGCTCCCTCAATCGTCAAGTGAACTCTGGAAAATAACGCCTGATAGTCTTTTCGATGTTCTTGAAAAAGCATATCAAAAGAAAGCATAAGCAGCTTATCTAACTTATCCAAGAGCTTTCTCTTCATCATCTTCTGCATACAATCGCCAAACTGTCTCTCATACCGCTCTGCCTCGCAAAGCTCTTCCCAGATCCCGTTTGACATGGTTCTAATTTCAGCCGCATTTTCTCCTATATGCTCTCTATAGCGCCTCCATTCTGCATCCTTTTCTTCCCTTTTATAATGGTAGGTACAATCCGCGCTGAACGCCAGTACCGCTTCCGTCGCTCCTTCCACAATCATATGGCATCCCACTGTCCGCACTGTTCCGCCCGATACCCTAACCCGAACAGCCATCGCATATTCAAAGCCACCTCTGCCCAGATTTCCATAAAGGCAAAGCCCCTGCTCCCCAAACTTCTCTATGCCATCATAGAAATTTTTACAGCGGTCCAATGTAAGCGTAAATGAAAGACTTCCCTCTTTTGAAGCTGCAAATCTCATTATCATGGCGTCTGCGGGATATGAGAAAAAATACTCTCTCTGATACTTCACCCCATCTGTCCTATAACAGACACTTGCCAGTGCCTGATTTAGATCCAGCTCTCTTCGATAAGTGTCTGCTTCCCCTCCATGATCAAATTGAATGAAAATATCTCCCAATGTCTGATAAAGCGACATGCTCTGTGGGCAGCCGGAGAGAGCCCACTTCATAAGCTGCTCTGCCTCCTCTATCTTTCCTTCAAACAAAAGACTTCGTATCTTTGGCAGATTTGCAAGAGAATCCTCATTTTCTCTGCTTCTCCTGCTCCCATACCAAATACTTTCCTCATTCACTTGAAGATGCTCCTTCTCTATACCACCATAGATCATTGCTCCCATCCTGCCATTGCCTAGCGGCAGCGCCTCCTCCCACTCCTTCGCGGGAGAACTATACCACAAACTTCTCATAGATAACTCCTTCATCTTGCATATCTGTCTGCATATCCGTCAGGTTCTCTGACGGTTCCATCTTCCTATGCATCATACCATACAAGAAAACAACATGCAACACTCCTCTTTATCTTCTAGCTGATTGGCGCAGAATGGCTCTTTTTTAGTAAGCTGATATAAGGATATACCCCATGATATCCTTTTGCTGCTGCAAAGCAAAAGTATGCTGCGCCAAATAATAAAAATAGCAGCACAACCTGTTTATATCCAAATTTCTGCTGTTTTTCCTCCTTCTTCTGATAAGAAGCAATAATCTCTGGTATCGCAAGCAAGGACAGTGCAAACGGATATATCGCAAAACGCTCTAGTATAAAATGCTTTGTGATAAACAGCGTGATAACAAACTGGTATATGGCACTATTTCGATAAAATGCTCTCCTTGACGGCTGTATTCGATTCCGAAATAGGTAAATCAAGATTGCATACACAGCGGATGGAATTACATAGGAAACACTGCTGGGCTGCCAAAAATAGCTGAGTGAATAATTAACGTATTTTTTCAGAAAAATTGGCTGTAGGACAGCAAAAACTGGATCGAACACGAGATAACCCAAAACTGTGATCCCTGTTAAGCCTGCAAACAGCCTGCGCGATCCCTTGATTGGCAAAAGAATATAAAGAGGCCACATAATAAAGAGAGAATTATGAAAAAACCCTCCTATTATAATAAGAATGGTATATGGCACAATTTTTCTCTCTTTCAGGTATGGATACGCGAGCAGAAAAAAAGATACCGCGATTGATTGACGAACCAAATTCATATTATAAGCAAGAAACTGTAACGTAATATACAGATAGACACTAACCCACGGAAGCTTGGAGTGCAGATAGATAAACCGCATTGCCACAACAAGAAGAAAGGTATTTACACAGAATAAAAATATATGATATGAGCCGCCCATAAGGTTAGAAATCTTACAGAAAAGATACAAGAGCGGTTCTCGCCTGCGGGTCTGCAAAATCTCCTCAAAAGTCTGCACCGCAGATTTCTCGTATATTCTACGATAGGAAAAATAATCAAAGCCAATCGCATAACGAAAAGAAGCAAAAAAAATAAGCACTAAGGCTGATACGACAAGATAACCTAGCACAGCCTTATTATCTTCCTTTTTTATAAAAAGGCACCCAACCCCTGTGAGTGCCGTAATGGTAATATAATAGACAGCCATAAATATGTCTCCTAAAATAATTCTCTATATAAACATACTGTAACAGATCCTCTTCTGCTTTAATAAGTTATGGTGTTGTAGCTGCCGCCTTTTTTACGACAAAGGTCGGCGTTACGTTAAAGGTTGCATTGTCCGATACTTCTGTCCCCAATGTACCCACAACATATACGGCATCCTCCTCCACAGCACCCAGATTCATAATACGCAGATTCTGAGGCTGATTAGCCAAAAGCCATATTGCGTTGGACAGATCTTCTGGCATCTCACCTTTTGTTTCCTCTTGTTTTAATCCAATCGCAATTTCTTTATCCCCTACATTTCCTGTATTGCTCCATGTAACATTATTCAGGTTGCTTAAATCCACCTTGGTGTAGACAACATCTATCTCAACCGGAACATTGGAATTATTCTTCATTGTGATTCTTGGAGAAATAACCTTATTCTGCGCTGCAAGGCTGCTGCCCATGCTAAATGGCACAAAGCTCGGCATGGTGACGGAAAGAATGGTCGGTTCAATCATTCCCACCATCTCCATCTGCCCGGAACCACCGATCGGAATATCCTTTGTCGAGCTGACATCAGCGGCATACGCGATTGACGAAAATAAAAGACCTGTAAGCAAGGAAACAGATGCTATTGTTTTCAAAAAAATATGTTTTTTCTTCATAAGTAACTCCTATCCGCACCTATTACAGTATGTTTATTTCTTATTGCCTTTAGTTTTGTACCGTTATCGTAAGCTGTGCCCCAACTTGTCCGATAAATTCGGTGGTCTCTTCATCATATGCAGAAAAATATGCGGTCGCATTGTAGCTCCCTTTTTCCAAAACCTTATCCAGCTTTGCTGCTTGAATATACGTTCCCGGCTTTAGATACTTCGAAGCATAGATCTCCTCATCCGTATCATTGATCCGTATGCTGACCTGAATCAACTTCGCGTTATTTCCGGGATTTTCTATTAATAAATTCCCCTCAGAGGTTCCATTTAGAAAAACAGGGGAAGTATTGATCGAAAAAGCGATCATGCTCTTATCCAAAATATTCTGCAATTCCTGCCTTCTGGCGTCAATATCCACACCCGGCATAATGCCGACCGTCGCATTGTCGTCAAAAAGCAAATTATTTTCTTCCTTTTTAGTAAATAAAAAGTAACAAATAAGCACTGTAAGCGCAATCAGCAAAACAATGCCAACAATAATACCAATTCTTTTTTTACTTTTGCTCATTTCCTATTCTTCTCCTTTACGTATCATTCCACATAGACATACCTTATTCCATACTAAGTTATAACATATGTTCGTTTTTCATTTTAACACGTGAGAATAACGAAGGAAATAGTATTTTAGAACCGTTTTTTCTTATAATAGAGCATTTTATAATCTATTTTCAGATTATTATTTCACTTTTCTGCGCACAAACAAGCGTTCGATTGACCAGATTCCCATATCCGCCATGAAGATCATTATTGCAATCATTTTTAGAAAAGTCCGCATAGCCAGCGCTGCTATTTCCTCCGTCACCCCGCTCTCGCTTAGTGGAAAACGTAACGGACGCTAAGCTCGTGAACTACCTCGCTGAACCATACCACATAATTCGCAAGCTCATTATGCGCCGACGTTTTTCAATAGGTGCCTTGAGGACTATAGGCGATTCTTTGCGCGGACCCTTTCCCGAAAATGATTACACAAAT
>CAMWWW010000150.1 GCA_947178015.1 uncultured Clostridia bacterium | reverse complement strand
GAGTAGGAGACACCCACCCTCACGGCTCGGCGCATGTCATTTCTGGTATGAATGGCAGCTAGTCCAAAAAATACGCCACGGCAGTCAGGATCAAGATGAGGTGTGCGCTCTCCCATCAAATATGGAAGATAGATTAATTTATTACAGCCAAGTGGTGTCTGCGCAACATCCTCATTGATATAATCGTAAGCATCCGTTCCTTCCTGCTCTGCCTTTTTCATATAGTCTTCACAGAAATTATCACGGAACCACTTTAAGGACAATCCTGCGCCCTGCGTTACACCCATTACATGCCATGCACCCGGTACGGCGCAGCAGAAGGTATGTACTCTTCCCTTTGGATCGATTGTCACCTTATCGCTGTGGGCAAATACTACGCCGCTGGTGCCAATGGTCGTGAAAGCTCTGCCCTCTTTGACAATTCCGGTTCCCACAGCAGCGGCGGCATTATCGCCTGCCCCTCCAACTACCACGGTCTTTTCTGAGAGTCCTGTCTTCTCCGCGATTTCTGGCAGGATGGTTCCTGTAACTTCCACAGATTCATAGACTTTGGCAAGCATATGTTTATCTATCTCAAGCTTCTCTAATACCTCATCCGACCAACATCGATTCGGCACATCAAGAAGCTGCATACCAGAAGCATCTGACACTTCTGTAGCAAATTCTCCTGTAAGTACAAAACGTACATAATCTTTTGGCAGAAGAATATGACGGCAGCGTTTATAATTTTCCGGCTCATGGTTCCTCACCCAGAGTATCTTGGAAGCAGTAAAACCAGTAAGTGCTGGGTTTGCCGTGATCTCAATGAGACGTTCTCTCCCAATCTTCTGCGTAATTTCCTCACATTCAGCCGCCGTCCTTTGATCACACCAGATAATCGAAGGACGAATTACCTCATTCTTTTCATCCAGCATAACCAATCCGTGCATCTGCCCTGAGATGCCAAGCCCTTTAATATCCTCTGCCGCCACGCCAGATTCCCGGACTACCTTTGCGATCGTAGATAGTGCTGCATCTGCCCAATCCTTTGGATTCTGCTCTGCCCAGCCATTCTGCGGCTGATAGAGAGGATACTCCTGTGAGGCAGATGCCATAATTGCTCCGTCCTCATCAAACAGCACTGTTTTTGTCGCAGAGGTTCCCAAATCTATACCAATTAAATATCTCATGAAAATCCCCCTCTTATTCATCAATATTTTCCAATATCCTGATCTCGTTCTTAACAATAAAATCTGACGCCGGCACAAGGTTTTGCACCAGATATCCGGCAGCCATCTGCACGGCATGATATCCCTGTCCGAATGGGTTCTGGCAGACGGCTGCCCGGATAATGCCCTTTTTCATCCACTCCCGAACGGAATTCGTGTTATCACTCGCCACAACTAAGATAGCGCCAGCTCTCTGGGATTCCTCCACAGCACGGCAAACCCCAGCCGCCCCAGCCGCCACAATATATATCGCCGTAAGCTCCGGGCAGCGCTCAAGCATCAGACGGGTCTGCTCGTACCCTGTCTCATCATCATCATTTGTCTCTATAATATCCTTTATTTTTATCTTTGGAAAACGTGTTTTGCACAGAGAAGAAAAGCCTGTGATACGCTGGTTATGCCCCAAAACCTTCACGGTTCCGGTAGCAATCCCCACCGTCGCCTCTCCTCCACACAACAATCCCAGCATCCCGCCTGCCGTTCTGCCGCTGGAATGAAAATCGCAGCCCACATAGCAGAGCCTTCCGCTGTTCTCCACGTCTGCATTAATTGTGATCACAGGTATTCCATTCCGCATATATTCCTGTATCTTTTCTGCAATCCGCTCATCGTTAATTCCATTTAGGATAAGAAGCTGCACACTCTCTTTCATCTCGTCCATCAGTGCAAGCTGCTTTTCCACATGATAGCCCTTCATACTGCGCACCAGAAGAGTAATGCCATAATCGGCTATCTCTTCCTGCCCCTTTTGTATGCCATTCAGAACCTCCTCGAAAAATTCCACTCCTTCTGAGGTCAGAATTACGCCTATCACATAATTTTTTTTCCTTGCCGCAAGCGCCTTGCCCGCCGTATTAGGGCGGTAGCCCAGCTCCTTCGCCTTCTCTCTCACCCGGTCAGCAATTTCCTCACGCACCCTGCCCCGGTTATTCAGAACACGGTCCACCGTCCCTCTCGAAACGCCGCACGCTTCGGCAATCTGCTTCATCGTGACAGCCATCAGCGACTACGCATATGGATTCTCTGTTTTATAAAGCATACCCTTCGGCTGATTAAATCCGATATCCTCTACTCCCAGATATTTAAATATTTCAAATATGGTCTTTCCAAAGTGTCCAAATGCAACCGCCCCATGATGTGGATAATTCTTCTGAATCAATACATGGCGATAGAAACGTCCCATCTCTGGAATTGCAAACACACCAATGCCTCCAAAGGAGCGAGTCGCAACTGGAAGCACCTCTCCCTCAGCTACATATGCCCGCAGCTTTGCATCCGCTGTGCTCTGCAGACGGAAGAAGGTGATCTTTCCTGCGGCAATATCTCCCTCCAAAGTACCATTTGTCTTCTCCTCTGGAAGACTTCTCGCCATAATCTTCTGATTTCTCATCTCACAGGAAGCAAGCTTGCAGGAAGGTGTATTTCCACAGTGGAAGCCCATAAAAGTATCCTTTAAGGTATAATCGTACTTGCCCTTAATCTCAGACTCATACATATCAACAGGCACACTATTATTAATATCCAGAAGGGTCACGGCATCAAGGCTGACGCAGGTTCCAATAAACTCACTTAACGCTCCGTAAATATCTACCTCACACGATACCGGAATTCCCTTTGCCGTCAGACGGCTATTCACATAGCATGGCACAAATCCAAATTGTGTCTGGAAGGCAGGCCAGCACTTGCCAGCGATTGCAACATACTCTCTGGAACCCTTATTCTTCTCCACCCAATCCAAAAGTGTCAGCTCATACTGTGCAAGCTTCTCCAGAATCTCCGGCTTCTTGTTGCCAGCGCCAAGCTCCTCCTGCATTTCCTTTACAACAGCAGGAATTCTCTCATCCTTTGCATGATTATTAAAGGACTCAAACAAATCCAGCTCAGAATTCTCCTGAATCTCCACCCCTAAATTATAGAGCTGCTTGATAGGAGCATTGCATGCAAGGAAATCCTGAGGGCGAGGTCCAAAGCTAATAATCTTCAGATTACGAAGTCCGATAATGGTTCTAGCAATCGGAACAAACTCTGCAATCATATTCGCACATTCCTCTGCTGTGCCAACCGGATACTCTGGTATATAAGCATTAATCTCGCGAAGCTTCAAATTATAGCTTGCGTTCAACATACCACAATACGCATCCCCTCTGTCATCCAACAGGCTGTCCCCGCGCTCTTCCGCTGCCGCCACAAACATAACTGGGCCATTAAAATACTTCGCAAGCAGTGTCTCGGAGCTCTCTGGTCCAAAATTCCCAAGAAAAACAACCAGTGCATTACATCCTGCCTCATTTAACTCAGCAAGCGCTTTTTTCATATGCAGCTCATTCTCAATCACGGTAGGACATTCATAAATATCACCATATTTAGGGCGATACGCTTCTACGATCTCCTTTCTTCTTCTCTCAGAAAGAGACATGGGAAAACAATCTCTGCTCACAGCAGCGATACCAATCTTAACCTCTGGAACATTGTTCATCTTCGTTTCCTCCTTGTATTATTTAAGTGTGTGCTCGTGCACATCTAAGGTTATTATAAGTAGGAGGAAGGAAAATGTCAAGCGTTTCTCTTTGATCAATTTTAACGAAATGATACGTGGTCAGCCCGCTCTTTTATGTCACAGACAGAAAGCCTTTCTCCATCCACACGAAACCGAACATCAAAGCCCGCATAGCTCATTCCATAAACCCTCTCCGAGTCCTGTATATACGCCGGACGCGGGTCTTGTGCCAGAATCTTTATCACAGCCTCCCTTTTCTCTGGCGGATAATTCGCGAGCAGCTTCTCTGGAAAATCCACCTTCAGTCTATGTGTTCTAGTCTCTTTTGTGTATCCCTCCGTTGCCTCAGGATGGCAGTCCGTAAAAGGAATATACGGCTTAATATCATAGATCGGCGTCCCATCCATCAGATCGGCCCCCTGTACATAAAGCACCATTCCCTGCTTTTTATCCTCTTCTATCCCTAGCAGGCGCACACAAGATAAACCGATATCATTTGGCCGAAATGGCGAGCGAGTGGCAAATACCCCCACCCGTTTATTTCCGCCAAGTCGCGGCGGTCTGACCGTCGCCGTCCATTGCCTTTCCCTGTTTCCTGAGAACTTCCACAAAAGCCAAATATGTGAAAACTCCTCCAATCCCCTGACAGCCTCTGGTCTTCTATACTCTGGTTCAAATATAATTTTTCCTATCAACTCCTCTATTAGGCCGCTCTGCCGAGGTATCCCAAATTTATCTGGGAAATCTGTCCGAATATGTGCGATACTCTTCATTATACCATTTTACCCCTCTGATATCAGCTTAACATGCCGGCTTATCTTCCTCTCTCCAAAGGTATCAAGATAAAGTCTTTTATATTCTTCATAGCAAATTTTACAGGAGTCCGAAAGCACCTCCATCTCAACCCCAAAAAGCTCAACATACAACGCTGTTTCGGTTAGTCCATTTCTTAAATAAAAGGCCTTTCTTTTTTGTCTTTGCAGTATATTTTCTGCCTCCACATCCGTGCGTTCTATTTCCAAAAAAAATCTTTTCTGTGCATACTTATGCCGAAGCAGAGCAAACGCTTCCGATCCAGTACCCTGCCCGCGCTTCTTGGACACAATGGCAAAATAATCCAGCAGAACCATATCCTGATACAATATGGTAATGGCTAACCCACAAAATTCCCCCTGCGCATCCTCCAAAGCCTGCAGCTCCATCACACCCTCCTCGCGTTTCTTTAACATTAACGGAAAAGGTTTTCTCTCTGATTTAGGAAATGCTTCTTTATATAATGTCTGCATCGCAGACAATGTTTCTTGATCATATGCTTCTATTAATCTCATTTTCTCCTCTTTTCTGCATTATTCATCCTATACCCAAACATTCGCTGATAACGTCTATTTTTATCATTACCTATTATCCCATCATTCACGATCTGAGAAAAAAATTGTAATTTCCATTATTTTCTGTTATTATAGTAGCATATATCACACTTTAGTGCAAAGATTATTTCTTTTTGGAGGTATTATGACTCAATATCACTATCTTTTGTTTGACCTTGATGGAACCTTGACCGATCCTAAGCCGGGGATCACTAGGTGCGTGGCATATGCTTTAGATTCCTATGGCATCCATGTTGAGAATTTAGACACTCTTACTTGCTTTATCGGACCGCCGTTGGTAGATTCCTTTATGGAGTATTATGGTTTTTCAGAGGAACAAGCACAGGCTGCCTGCGCAAAATACCGCGAACGATTTTCTTCTGAAGGCTTATTCGAAAACCGCGTCTATGATGGCATTATTTCACTTCTTAAGGAGCTCAAAGATGCCGGCTACACCCTTATTCTAGCAACCTCTAAACCTCATGTATATGCAAAGCAAATTCTTGCGCATTTTCAGATGGAATCCTATTTCAGCTTTATCTCAGGTAGTGAGCTTGATGGAACAAGAAATAAAAAAGGTTCTGTTATTGCCCATGTACTGAAAACATGCCATATTACAGATAATTCCAAGGTATTAATGATAGGTGACAGAAAACATGATATTCTTGGTGCAAAAGAAAATAAGATTGCTTCCTTAGGTGTTCTTTATGGATATGGAGATCTCTTAGAACATCAAGCCGCAGGAGCAGATTATATCGTAAAGGATATACAAGAGCTTAGAGATTTTCTTATATAAATTTACCAAGATATTATAGTTTTTTATAAAAGTTACTTGTATAATCATTTTCGAGAAAGGTCCGCGCAGAGAATCGCCTATAGTCCTCCGTCACCCCGCTCTCGCTTAGTGAAAAACGTAGCGGACGCTAAACTCGTGAAAACCTCGTTAAGCGCCGACGTTTTTCAATAGGTTCCTGAGGACTATAGGCAGCTCTCTGCACTATT
>CAMWWW010000149.1 GCA_947178015.1 uncultured Clostridia bacterium | reverse complement strand
AAAAAGTATACTTTTTCGGAGTGATTTTTAGCGTACAAAAAAATAAAAGGGAGGTCTCCCTCCCTTATTCCCTGCGCATATTATATTCCGCCTCTAATCCTTCCAAGGCATCTCCCACTGATACTTTGCAAGCTTCACCCGCCCATTTTCAAATTCCACTCCTTCTGCCTTAAGAAGATCCATCTGCTGATTTCTTCCTCCAAAGGCAAATGCCTCTGCTACTTCCCCAAACCGGTTTACCACCCGATAGCATGGAATTGTTTCTGGATCGGGATTGCTGTGCAGGGCGTAGCCAACGACTCTTGACCACCGCTTATTTCCAGCAAGCGCCGCCACCTGACCATATGTCGCCACGCGTCCATATGGAATTTGTTTGACAACACGATATATTTTTTCAAATGTATTTTCCATCTATCTGCTATCCCTCGATTCCACCATCAGCAGTACGCCGTTCCGACACAAAATCCGCCCTTCTTCTCCCGCGAGCTCATTGCTGATTCCAAGTGTCGGCGTCTTATATAATTCCATCGTATGTTCCTTAAGCGGATATTGAAAACCCTCCAGTGTAATTCCTTCTGCAATTTGGGTATACGGAAACAAAGAGATATATTTCCCATAAGCCTCCTCCCGCCTTATCACACACTCTTTATCCACAAGGCGCAGACGATTGCAGCGATCGTATAAAAATGCCTTGCTGGCTCCCTTAGAAGCAGAATATATCAGCCCCAAAAGACGAATGTTTCCGATGGTATGATCCAGCCTGCCTCCTGTTCCCCCAAGAATATCGATCTGTGCGCTGCCGTACACAATCGCCATATTTACGGCGATCTCACTATCTGTATCATCCTTCTCTGGTTGAAATCTCCGTATTCTGACATTTGGATTTCTCTCGTAGCGGGCAAGCAGCTCTTGGTCAACTGTATCAAAATCTCCCACAATATCCGTTGGCATCACACCCATCTCACAAAGAGATGCAAGCCCGCCATCCACTGCAATGATTTTATCATAGCTTCTTCCCGTCAAAAAAGAAAGGGCAAAATCCACTTCCATTCTGCCCCCTGCCATCACCAATGTCTTAAGACCGGTCATCTGCCCGCTCTCTTCTCTATGTATTGTATTTTTTACTTTATGCATACTCCTCAAACACCTTAAGAAATTCCTTTACATTTTTCCACGCATCTCCCATAAATACGCTGGAGCCGGCAACAATAACATTCGCTCCCGCCTCTATCACCTCACGCACATTGGAGAGATTGATGCCTCCGTCCACCTCTATATCAATAGCAAGCCCGCGATCTGTAATGATCTTGCGCAGCTCCTTTATCTTTTTGGTCATGCGCGGAATATAGGCCTGTCCTCCAAAACCGGGATTCACCGTCATAAGAAGAATCATATCCACATATTCCAGCTCATACTCCAGCACCGACAGCGGCGTCGCGGGATTCAGCACAATTCCCGTCTTCTTTTCATAAGACTTAATCTTGGCAAGTGTGCTGTCTAGGCACATGCATGCCTCGGCGTGAACTGTGATAATATCCGCTCCTGCATTGACAAAATCAGCGATATAGCGAGCTGGCTCCCGCATCATAAGGTGCACATCAAACACGCGGTCTGTCACCTTGCGCACACATTCTATCATCGGTATGCCGCAGGCAATGCTTGGAACAAAATCCCCGTCCATCACATCTATATGAATATACTCTGCTCCAGCATCCGCCACGGTCTTAATCTCCTCGCCAAGCTTTGAAAAATCAGCAGCCAATATCGATGGTGCAAGCTTTAACATACTTTTCCTCATTTCTGCGCTGCTTCTGCTTATCAAGCAATTTTGTGCGAAACAGCGCACAGACACAAATTGCATGGTTTCTCTTAACGCTTTCTGTTTTCTTTTCTTTCGTTGTACAACTCCACATAGTCCTCATAGCGGATTTGACTTATTTTTCCTTCTTTTAGGGCATCCTTCACCGCACAGTCCGGCTCATGGATATGCACGCAGCCGGTAAAACGGCATTTTCCTTCATATTCTCTAAATTCCACAAAATAATCCTTTAACTCGTCCTTGTCCAATTCATCGATATAGAGAGAGGTGAACCCCGGCGTATCCATAAGATAAGCGCCTTCTTCCAGATGAAACAGCTCACTGTGGCGTGTGGTGTGCCGGCCGCGCCGTATCTTCTCGCTGATGCATGCTGTCTCCATATTGGCATCAGGCTTTAATAGATTGAGCAGAGTGGACTTTCCCACGCCGGAGGGACCGGCAAGCGCTGTCGTCTTACCCTTGAGGAGCTCACGAAGCTGCGCCACTCCCTCCCCTGTCTGATTGCTGATATAGAGAATAGGATATTGACAGATGGTATAGGCATGCTTTAACCTTACAAGCTGCTCTTCCTTTAACAAATCTGTTTTGTTAAAGCAGATAATGGTATCCACCTGCTGCTTCTCCATCATAATCAAAAAGCGATCCAGCAGGTTAAAGCTTGGCTCTGGGTCCATGGCAGCAAATAGAATCAACGCTTGATCGACATTGGTGACGTTCGGCCTTTTCAGCTCATTTTTCCTCTGAAAAAGCCGAATGATATTTCCTGTCTTTTCTTTCTCATCCAAAATATCAATTTCCACGTCGTCGCCCACCAAAGGCTTTATCTTCTGGCTGCGAAATATTCCTTTTGCCTTACATTCATAGATTCCAAGCTCTTGTACATGAACGTAGTAAAAGCCTGCAATTCCCTTAACAATCTTTCCCCTCATTCTCTATCCCCATTACTGAAAATCAACCAGACAGCTTCCGCAGGAATACTCCGCTCCTCCAAAGGTCAGCGTCACTTCCACGCTTCCTTCCGTCAATCCCGGCTCTCCCTCAAACCCGGACAGGGTATATGGAAAGCTTGCCGGCGTCACGGTGACAGTCTCCAACACTCTGGAAATTGTTCTTCCATCCTCCGTCGTCTGTACCAGCTCAAGCTTCATAATCGCCTCTGCATAGCGCTCCAGATTGGAGGATGCCGGTCCCGGCACATTGGTGCGGATAAAGCTGTAGCCGTCATTTGTAATATATTTTGACACCTGACTCTTATTGATGGTAACGCTGCCTGTGAGCGCTGGACGCTCCGCAGCAACGACCAGATTGATCTTTGTTCCCTCTTTCACCGTCTCGCCGGCGTCGATGCTTTGGCTAACGATTGTTCCGGGAGTTCCGCTGCCAGAATCATCCTCTGATATCTCTCCTACAATCAATGAATTTTTCTCTATCTCAAGTTTCGCCTCCTCCAACGTCTTTTCAAGAAGGTTCGGCACTTTGACATCTTTAAATTCTGGTCCTTGGCTAAGATAAATCGTCACTTTATCATCCGGTGATACCATCGTTCCCTTGGCAGGAGAGGAGCTTACCACATATCCCTGTTCCACCTCGTCGCTGAAGGTGTACTCTGTAGTATATTTCAGATTGCTCGCCGCTAATATCTCCGCTGCCGCCTGCTCGGAGCGTTTTGTCACATCTGGCATCTCAACCTTCTCCGGCCCTGAGCTTATCACAAGAGCCACGGAGGTATTTCTTGGGATCACTTCTCCTGCGTTGAATTCTGCTCGGATCACACGTCCTTTTTCGATTTCATTCGAAGTCTCATACGTGCGACTTCCCATGCCTAGATTTGCCTGATTTAAGGCAATCAAAGCGTCATTCTCCGTATATCCAACCACATTGGGCATTGGAACACCGTTTGTCTCCTCTTTCTTGCTTTCTGTCTCCTGTGTATTCTGCGTATTTTGTATCGCTGTATCTGCGGTGGTCTGTCCCTGCGTATTGGTATTGCCTCCGGTGCTGGGCTTGGGCATCAGACGAACGACAATAAATACCAGCAGGCAGACAATCAAGATGGCAGCCGCCACGGTAAGTACGGTCATCATGCGCTCTATCTTGGGATTTACGCGCTCCTCCGGCTCATCCTCCTCTTCATAGAACTTCTGCTCATATACCTTTTTGTCCTGCGGTCTTCGGTCCTGCTGCCTTCTCGCTGGAAGTTCCTCTTTTTCTGAGCGGCTGGTGCGGTTGATAATTGTCACCTCCTCCTGTGTCAACGACACGGTAGGCGCTGCTATATTCGCCGTGGATAACTCAACAAAATCTTCATCCGGCGTCACAAGAGATCGCTTTAGATCCGCTATTAGCTCCGCTGCCTTTGAATAGCGGCGCTCTGGTTTCTTCTGTGTACATTTGTAGATAATTTTCTCCACGCTGATTGGCAGATCGGGAACAACATCCCTTGGGGAAGGAATCTCCCCCTGAATATGCTGTAGCGCTACCGCCACAGTGGTATCACCCTCAAAGGGCACATAGCCGGTAATCATCTCATACAGAGAAATTCCAAGCGAATAGATGTCGCTGCGCTCATCGCTGTAACTTCCCCTTGCCTGCTCCGGCGAAATATAATGTACGGAGCCCATGGCATTGGAGTTGATCGTCTGCGCAGAAGAGGCTCTGGCAATACCAAAATCCGTCACTTTAACCTTGCCTTCTCTGGAAATAATAATATTCTGTGGTTTAATATCACGGTGAATAATGTGATGGCTGTGTGCAGTCTGAATTCCCTGCGCCACTTGAATGGCGATGCTGACTGCCTCCTTGACATCCAGCCGACCCTTTTTCTCTATGTAGGTCTTTAGAGTAATTCCCTCCACCAATTCCATCACGATATAATAAAGCCCGCTGTCCTCTCCGACATCATAGATATTCACGATATTGGGATGGCTTAAGCCCGCCGCAGCTTGTGCCTCTGCCCGAAATTTTGAGACAAAATTTTTGTCCTCGCTAAATTCCTGCTTCAGCACCTTGACTGCAACATAACGGTTCAGCTTATGGCACTTTGCCTTATAGACATCTGACATGCCCCCTGACCCGACCTTGCCAAGTATCTCATATCGGTCGCTCAAAAAAGTTCCATTATTTAACATACCTGCACCTCAAATTCATCCGGCTCAATGAGAATCACTGAAATATTATCTCTTCCGCCGTTTTTATTTGCCAATTCTATCAGATGAAGAACCTTTTCTTTCGTGGTTTTCTGCTTATGGTTTACGATATGGAAAATATCTGCTTCCTCTATCATATTCGTCAGTCCATCCGAACATAACAGAACCGCTTCCTTTTCCGCCAATTCTACCTCAAAGAAATCCGCCATCACCTTGCTGTTTACCCCGATCGCGCGGGTAATTATATTTTTCTTTGCATGGTTTCTGGCCTCTATCTTATCGATCTCCCCCATAGATACCATTTCCTCCACCAGAGAATGATCCCTTGTAATCTGACGCATGGTATCGCCAATAACATATAGTCTGCTGTCCCCGACATTCGCCACATAGAGCGCTGTCCCAATTATTACTGCAACAACAAGCGTTGTGCCCATTCCCTCAAAATCAGGAGAGCTTTTTGATCGGACATAAACCTCATGGTTTACTTCCCGGATCGCCTCTCCAATAATGCTGATAGGGCTTCCGCTTTTTTTAAGCTTTGCCGTCTGCAAAAATACCTCCACGGCACAGGAGGACGCCTGTTCTCCCGCTTTATGCCCGCCCATCCCGTCCGCAACAATAAATAAATTCGGAAGCTGTCCAACCGGGTTCTGTGTGTAGTAAATATAGTCCTGATTTACTGCTCGGTTTCGTCCTATATCTGTCAATCCATATGCCCGCATGCTTCTCCCTCCATTTCCCTTTGTTTCTCACTATAGCTTCTTCTGAGCTGTCCACAGGCATGGTCAAAATCTCTGCCCATTTCCCTTCTTATCGTAACATTGATTCTGCAATACATACTTTTCCTTGATTTTTCAAGCATTACTATTAAATGCGTTATATGTTGCATCTATCTTAGATCACACCACCAGTTACTAAAGCATATGCTGAAAATTAACCTGCCTTGACATTTTAATATTCTAGCACAACATACAGAAAAGGGCAAGTATAAAACTCCCCTTCCCATTCATAACCTATTTATCAGATTTATATATGATACCCATATCCTCCCATAATAATCGTAGATTACTATAAGTTTATGTAAAGGCGATTTATGTAATCATTTTCGAAAAAGGTCCGCGCAGAGAATCGCCTATAGTCCTCCGTCACCCCGCTCTCGCTTAGTGAAAAACGTAG
>CAMWWW010000148.1 GCA_947178015.1 uncultured Clostridia bacterium | reverse complement strand
ACCATACAAAACCCAACGCCCGAACGCAAGTCTGTCATCCACCCAAATATTCCCCGTTTCTTGCCATTTTATCATAACATTAGGAAAATCAGTTGTAAACCTTGTTTTTAATTGCTATACTATAAAGTAACATTTCATCAATATGGAGGATAACTATGAGAAAGAATTACATACAAAAAGCCCTTTTTCTTATTGTTTTATCAACAGCGTTCTCTTTGAGCGGCTGCGGCAGTAAGGGAGAAAAGAACAATCAGACAGGAATGGAAGCGTATCAGAAAAAGGATTATGCCACTGCTATTAAATCCTACTCTGCCGCCATCGCGCAGGACAATCGCAAGGCCGATTACTATATCAATCTTGCCATGGCGTACGTAGAGACTGGAGAGTACGAAAATGCGTTAGCTCAGATTGGTTTTGCTTTAGAACTGGACCCAAAAAATCAGTCTGCCTACCGCTCCAAGGGCATTATTCACATCGCGCTCAGCGATTATGATAACGCCATCTTGGCGCTAGAACAGGCGCTCCATCTTGCTGACGGTTTTGTGGGAAATATGGAGTATGATATTCTTGATTATCGGGCAGTTGCAGAATCCAAGAGCGGGAATTATCAAAAGGCGATCGACACCTACACCATTCTCCTCAATGTAGGCTATAAGCCTTCCGAGCACTATTATCTTCGCGGCTGCTCCTACCTTCTAAACAATGAAATGGAATCTGCCAAGTCAGACTTCTCTCATGCAATCGAGAACCAAAAGAACAGCTATACCCTGTATCTCAATATTTATCAGGCGCTAAGCCAGTATGGCGCAGAGGAAGAAGGCAGTTTCTACCTTCAGGAAGCCCTAAAGCTTGATCTGGGAAAGAAAGAGGACAACTTCTCCAAAGGTAAGATCTATTATTTTTTGGATGATTACACCAACGCCATCACTTACCTTTTAAAGGAACCCCGCAATCCTGAATCCAATCTCTATCTCGGAAAAATCTACATGGCGACCGGAGACACGACACAGGCATTTCTCACCTTTCAGCAATATCTGGAGTCAAGCCCTGACAATGGAGATGTCTACAACCAGCTTGGCATGATGCGCTTCGAGGAAGGAGCCTATCAGGAAGCTCTTAATTATTTTCAGTCCGGCCTTGGCTGCAACGATTTAAGCGCAAGGAAATCCTTGTCCTTTAACGAGGCAGTCACTTACGAATATATGTTGGATTTTGATACAGCAAGGGAAAAATTTAAGGCATACATCGACTCCTATCCCGACGACGCACAAGCTATCAAGGAATACGAATTCCTAAAAAGCAGATAATATTCTTATCAAACCTTCCAGTCTGTGTCCGCGCTGCATCCACAGGCTTGTCACGTATAGAAAGCAGCGCAGAAATGAGGAAAAATGGCTGAATTATTATATGAAACCAAACAGAAAGCAGAACATGTCATTCTGGCAGGTGTGTGCACATCGGAGCAGGACGACACGGAGGCTTCTTTAGACGAATTGGAGGATCTTGCCAAAACAGCAGGCGTTATCTGTGTGGGAAGGATGATACAAAACCGGGAAAGCATCCATCCGGGCACCTATCTCGGCAAAGGAAAGATCGAAGAATTACAGGATTTGCTTGATCAGACACAGGCAGATGCCGTGATTTGCGATGATGAGCTGTCCCCGGCACAGCTTAAAAACATGGAAGAAGCATTAAACGTCAAGATTATCGATCGCACACTCTTAATTCTTGATATTTTTGCATCCCATGCCAGCACCAGCGAAGGAAAGCTTCAGGTTGAGCTCGCACAGCTAAAATACCGTTCCTCCCGGCTTATCGGATTAAGAAATCTCTCCCGGCTTGGAGGCGTAATCGGAACCAGAGGCCCCGGAGAGAAAAAATTGGAGACGGACCGCCGCCTTATCCGCGACAGAATCTCTCAGCTCAACAAAGAGCTTAACGAAGTAAAAAGGCAGCGTCAAGTAACACGCAAGCAGCGAAGCAAAAATCCTGCCCCGGTCGCCGCTATTGTAGGCTACACAAACGCAGGAAAGTCCACGCTTCTCAACCATCTGACAAAAGCATGTGTGCTTGAGGAGGACAAACTATTTGCAACCTTAGACCCCACGACAAGAAATCTGTCCCTTCCCAGCGGGCAGGAGCTTTTGCTCACTGACACCGTAGGCTTTATCCGCAAGCTCCCTCACCATCTTATCGATGCATTTCGCAGCACGCTGGAAGAAGCCAAATACGCCGATTTACTGCTGCATGTCGTGGACTGCTCCAACCCGCAGATGGATGTTCAAATGCATGTGGTATACGAGACGCTCAAGCAATTAGGCATCCAGAACAAACCGGTTATCACACTTTTCAACAAACAAGACAAGCTTCTAGAGCCTGTTATTCTGCGTGATTTTAATGCAGATAAAACACTCTCCATATCCGCAAAGCAGGACGAAGGATTGAACGAGCTGCTCCACACCATAGAAGAGCTGCTCAAAGAGCAAAAGATCTATATCCGTTGTACCTATCCCTACGCAAGCGCGGGAAAAATACAACTCATTCGAAAAAACGGTCAGCTAATCAAGGAAGAATATGTAGCAGACGGAATCCTTGTAGAAGCCTATGTACCACAGGAACTCTACCATACCGTAATGCCGTAATGATTTACTAAAGCATGCTTGCAAAATGTTCTGTATGCACAGGGGAGCACCTTTCTCCCCTGTGTAGAATCATTTTTATAAATTCTCCTCCATAAATTTCTTAAGCTCCTCACATGCTTTCTCCTCCTCTTCGCCTTCCAACAGAAAGACGACCTCCTGCCCTTTTGTCACTCCCATATTCGTAACGGCAAGAATCTTCTTTGCATCCGCTGTTTTATCTCCACTCTTCAATGTGATAGAGCAATGATATTCATTCGCCTGTCTTACCAACAACCCTGCCGGTCTTGCATGCAAGCCCACCGGCTCCTTAATGACATAAGAAAACTGCTTCATAATCAAACTCCCTTCTAAAATAATATCTTATTCTGTCCACAATCTGACTTTCTAATCATTCCTTGAAAATATAACGAACATTGTATATTCTCATTACCCAGTTTTATTATAGTTGACGCCACTTCAAATTAGTCTTATAATCAAATCGATATACATTTATAAACTTTTTCAATGGCGTATTTTACCATAGTATCTCTTAGAAAGGCGAACGATAATCATGAAAATCATTATTGTCGGCTGCGGCAAGGTAGGCTGTGCCCTAGCTAAGCAGCTCAGCAGAGAAAAACATAATATCACTGTGATTGATACCAACGATTCTCTGGTACATACTGTCTCCAACAGCTATGACGTGATGGGCATTATAGGAAATGGTGCCAGCAATACGGTTCAGTCTGAAGCAGACATCGAGCATGCGGATCTTTTTATCGCTGTCACTGGCTCCGATGAGCTGAATCTGCTCTGTTGTGTTATCGCAAAAAAAGCGGGCGGCTGCTCCACCATTGCCAGAGTCCGTGATCCCATATACAGCAAAGAAACCGATTTTATTCGGCAGGAACTTGGCTTATCCATGATAATTAATCCCGAATTTGCCGCTGCTGCTGAGATTGCAAGGCTTCTTCGTTTCCCAAGAGCAATCGAGATCGATGTGTTTGCCAAGGGCAGAGTGGAGATGCTGCGCTTTAAGGTGCCAAGCGGATCGCAGCTTCATAATACCGCGCTCAAAGATCTCTCCTCTCAACTTCGAAGCGAGGTGCTGATCTGTGCGGCAGAGCGAAATGACGAGATCTACATTCCTTCTGGTAATTTTGTGATCAAGGAAGGCGATATCCTATCCATTCTCGCATCACCAAAAAATTCCAGTGATTTTTTCCGCAAGATCCATCTGGAAACCAATCAGGTGAAAAACGCTATTATTGCAGGAGGCGGAGAGATCTCTTTTTATCTGGCAAAATTACTCCTTGCTATGGGCATTAAAGTAAAAATTATCGAGATCGATCCCCAAAGATGCGATGAATTGAGCGAACTGCTGCCCAAAGCTACCATTCTCAACGGGGATGCCAGCGACGAATCGCTTTTGCTGGAAGAGCATATTGAACTGGCAGAGTCCTTCGTCGCGCTCACGAATATGGATGAGGAGAATATTATTCTATCTCTCTATGCCAAAAATAAGGTTAAATCTAAAATAGTGACAAAGATCAATCGGCTGAATTTTGACGACGTGATCCATACATTAAATCTGGACAGCGTGATCTACCCCAAACATATTACAACAGAGTATATTATCCAATATGTGCGCGCAAAAAATAATTCCATCGGCAGCAACATTGAAACCTTGTACAAGCTGATGGATGACCGGGTAGAAGCTCTGGAATTTGCTATAAACGACTCGACACGCATCACGGGCATCCCTCTCTATAAGCTAAAGCTTAAGCCAAATCTGCTCATTGGATGCATCACACGCTCTGGGCAGGTAATTATTCCGGGCGGACAGGATATGCTGAAATCAGGCGACACCGTTATTGTGGTGACCACCAACACCGGTCTTCAGGACGTCCATGATATATTACGTGAGCAGGCGGGGTAATGACATATGAATTATTCAATTATTATCTATATTATTGGTTATGTTTTACAGATTGAAGGGTTATTTCTTTTTCTGCCCTGTCTGACAGCGCTCTGTTACCGTGAACAAAGCGGCTTTGCTTTTCTGTTTACTGCGGTTTTATGTCTGGCGCTCGGCAAGGCGGCAACCTTCCGCAAGCCTAAAAATACCGTATTTTACGGAAGAGAGGGCTTTGTCACGGTATCCATGTGCTGGATTGTCCTCAGTATTTTTGGGGCACTGCCTTTCCTACTGAACAGAGAGATCCCTTCCATACCAGATGCACTATTTGAAACCATCTCCGGCTTTACGACAACTGGTTCGACCATCCTCACGGATATTGAATCGCTGTCCAAATGCTCCTTATTTTGGCGAAGCTTTACGCACTGGATTGGCGGTATGGGTGTGCTGGTCTTTGTCCTCGCCGTTCTTCCAATCGCGGGAGGCGGTTCTCAGATGTATCTGATGCGCGCCGAGAGCCCCGGACCCTCTGTTAATAAACTGGTTCCGCGGGTAAAAAATACAGCCATGATATTATACGGCATTTATATTGTGATCACCATAATAGAAATCATTCTTTTGTTAATCGGCGGTATGCCTTTATACGACGCTCTCACCTCTGCCTTTGGAACAGCAGGAACCGGAGGCTTTGGCATTAAAAATGACAGCTTTGCCAGCTATTCGACATTTTGTCAGGGAGTTGTCTCAATATTTATGATTTTATTTGGCATCAATTTTAATATATACTACCTGCTTCTCTGCAAAAAGCATAAACAGGCCTTTCAGTCAGATGAGCTTCGGATGTATCTTGCTGTCATCCTTGCCTCAACCATACTGATCACCTTTAATATCCGAAATCTTTTTCCCGGATTTCAGGCTCTGCACCACGCGCTTTTTCAGGTTGGCTCCATTATCACCACCACCGGCTTTGCCACACAAGATTTTAATACTTGGCCAGAACTCTCCAAGATGATTTTAATTTTCTTAATGTTTTTTGGCGCTTGTGCAGGCAGTACAGGAGGAGGCATTAAGATTTCACGAATTCTGATTTTAATGAAATCAATTAAAAAAGAGCTGTTCTCCATCGTTCATCCAAGAAGCGTGCAGAAAATACGTGTGGATGGGCAAGTGATTGATCACGATGTAATACGCTCCGTCAATGTCTTTATAGCAGCATACCTGCTAATTATTATGCTTTCCATCTTGGTTGTCAGCCTAGAGAACAAAGATACTATAAGCACTGTGACATCTGTTATCACAACCTTAAATAATATAGGTCCGGGTTTGGAGCTTGTGGGACCTGTGGGAAATTTCTCTTCTTTCACTGCATTGTCCAAATTTATCTTTATGTTTGACATGCTCGCCGGAAGGCTTGAGATCTTCCCTCTTCTCATTCTCTTTATGCCAGACACATGGAAAAAATAATAAGCAGACATATTTCAACAATAATATCCTATAGATTTATGTAATGGCGATTATGTAATCATTTTCGAAAAAGGTCCGCATAGCCAGCTCTGCTATTTCCTCCGTCACCCCGCTCCCGCTTAGTGAAAAACGTAGCGGACACTA
>CAMWWW010000147.1 GCA_947178015.1 uncultured Clostridia bacterium | reverse complement strand
CTTCTTTTCCAGTACTCTCCTTTGTCAGCTTATTCAAATACTGATCTTGACAGCCGCCGCCCACGATATGCAGCCTCTTATATGTTTTCCCTGTTATTTTTTCTATTCCTTCCACTGTCTCCGCATAGCTTTTTGCCAGACTGTGATAGATGCAGGATAATTGCTCCGATAGATCCTTTGGAACCTGCTGCCCAGATTTTTCACAGTATGCGCTTACTGCATCCAGCATACTTTCCGGCGCAAGGAAGCTTGCGTCGTTGACATCGACGATGGATTGAAAGTCTGCTGCTTTTTTTGCCAGCTCTGCCAGCTCTGGAAAGCTGTATTGATGATTCAGCTCCCTTTTTGCATTTTGCAGCATCCACAGTCCCATTATATTTTTCAGATAGCGGAAGCGGTATTCATAGCCGCCCTCGTTGGTAAAATTCAGATTTTTACTCTCCATGGAGCAGTCTGGTTCCATGCGCTCAATCCCCATTAGCGACCATGTACCGGAGCTGAGATAGATAAAGTCATCATCATTAGCTGGTACAGCAAGCACAGCGGAGCCTGTGTCGTGGGTTGCAGGAAGTACTACTTCCAGATCAAATCCAACTTCTGCCTTGATCTCGTCCTTCAGCCTGCCAACCGAGGTCTTTGGAAGGAAGAGTTCTCCAAACATCTCTGTATTCAGTCCAAGCCTTCCCAAAAGCTCTTTGTCCCATGTTTTTGTTTTCGCATTGACAAGCTGTCCAGTGGTGGCATTGGTGTACTCATTCTTTTTTACTCCTGTGAGCAAAAAGTTAAAATATTCTGGTACCATAAGGAAAGATTTTGCCTCTGCAAGATATTCTGGGTTGGATAGCTTGATCGCATAAAGTTGATAGATTGTGTTAAATAACTGCTTTTGAATTCCTGTTCTCTCGTACAGTTCTTCCTCCGGCACAAGCTTATATACTTCTTGATCCACTCCCTCGGTGCGGCTGTCACGGTATGCCACCGTATCGCCCAACACCTTGTCTTCTTTGTCCAGAAGGACAAAATCTACTCCCCATGTATCAATCCCCATGCTGACTGGAAGTTTATCAAGTTCCCGACATTTGCGGATGCCATTTACAATCTCGCGAAATAAGCGCTCAAAATCCCAGCACAGATGACCATTTTTTGTCACAAGCTTATTCTCAAAACGATAGATCTCCTCCAGAACAAATTTTCCTTCCTCCAGATGCGCCAAAATATGTCTTCCGCTAGACGCGCCGATATCAACTGCCAAATAATATTTACTCATCGTAACCCTCCATTTTTTATCTTGCAGATAGTACATCCTTCTCGTACTTTCTCACTTTATCAAGCCACTCAAGGCCAACTCCCTTATTCTTCTCGCTGCAGTAATAATCCCATACCAGAGCAAATGGAGCTGCTTTAAATTCTTCTTTGTATGCCAGACGTCCGCTCACATCGCCGGAAGCCTCCATTTTCTTCATTTCCGCAACAGGTTGCAGCATAGCTGCCAGCATCGCTTTTCTTGTGTTTCTCATGCCAATTACCCAAGCACAGATACGATTGATGGAAGCATCAAAGAAATCTGTCGCCACATAGGTATCCTTCAATTTATCCATGCGAACCAGCTCATCCATAATCGCTCTGGTCTCATCATCAAAGCTGACTACATGATCGGAATCCCAGCGTACAGGGCGGGATACATGTAACAAAACATTGTCGGAAAATGTGTAGATGGAAGCTAGCTTTGCGGATACTACCTCTGTCGGATGATAATGTCCGGTATCCAGTGTCATAATAATATGGTCCTTGTTTGCCTTCATCACGTAACCCATGCAGAATTCATGGGAGCCTACGGTATAGCTTTCAAGTCCAATGCCAAATACCTTGGACTCAATTCCGTCGATTACGCCCTTCACATCCTTGGTTGCCTCAAAAATCCTGTCATAGCTGTCTTTTAAGCGCAGTCTTGGCGCCATGGTATCCACCGGCACTTCCTTATCGCCATCTGGTGTCCAATGGTTGATCACGCAAGGCTTGCCTGTTCTCTGGTAAAAATACTCCCCAATCTGACGGCAGCGGATTCCATGCTCAATCCAGAATTCCCGCACCTTTTCATCCGCAGCGGAGAGTGTTCCGTTATTTGCCAGAGGATGAGAAAAATAGGTGGGATTAAAATCCAGCCCAATCCCCTTCTCTGCTGCCCAATCCGCCCATTTTTCAAAATGCTTCGGCTCAATCGCGTTGCGGTCGACAAAGGTATCTGCCTCCTGATAGTTTGCATGAAGATTTACCTTAAGCACACCCGGAATGTATTTCATAGCTTCTTCTATATCAGCGCGAAGCTCGTCTGCTGTCCTTGCCTTGCCCGGATAATCCCCGGTTGTCTGGATGCCGCCGCTCAATGAACTGTCTTCCTTTTTCTCAAAGCCCACGACGTCATCTCCCTGCCAGCAATGCATGGAAATTGGGGTGGCATCCACAGCCTCAATTACTTTGTCCACATCAATGCCATACTGTGCATAAAACTCCTTTGCTACTTCATAGCCCTTCTTTAAATCATACATGTTATGTACCGCCTTTCTTATATCCTTTCCTATTCTGCTCAACTTCCTAATGCTATTCTCATTATAATGCATTTTCTGGGCAGAAACAAGGACGTAGTTTTTCGATTTTGTGTCCTTATTTGCATTTGTTTTTGTATGAATATCCAAAATTTCCATATTCTAAAAGCCCTGTTTTATAAAAAATAAAAATATCTATTGACTCTGACGCAACGTCATAGTTTATACTACAATTACACGGGAGGGATAAAAATGCGAACAGTAAACGAAGTAAGTAAATTCACGGGGATAAGTGTGCGCACACTTCACCATTATGATGCGATCGGGCTTTTGAAACCTACAGAAGTCACCGAAGCAGGCTATCGCTTGTATGACGATACAGCACTCAGCCGTTTACAAAATATTTTAATGTTTCGTGAATTGCAATTTCCTTTAAAAGAAATCAAAAAAATCCTCGATAATCCGACATTTGACCCTATGGAAGCATTGGAGCAACAGATTCAATTGTTGGAATTACAAAAAAAACATATAGAGGAGCTTATTTCTTACGCCCGCGAAATTCAATGCAAAGGAGTGAATAAAATGGAGTTTCAAGCATTTCGTAAAAGTGAAATAGAGCAGTATGCAGCGGAGGTCAAAAATCGATGGGGAGAGACCCAAGCATACAAAGAATACAACGAAAAAATAAAGCAAAAGAGCGACCATGAGCAGGAAGAGACCGCGAAGCAATTATTGAACCTATTTGCTGAGATCGGCACACTTCGGCAGTTGCCGCCGGCTGATAAAACTGTGCAGGAAAAGATTTATGCGTTACAAACGTTTATTACAGACAATTATTATCATTGTAATCATGAAATGTTAAGTGAATTAAGTCAAATGTACGTAAATGATGAACGGATGAGACGTAATATTGACCAAGCAGGCGGCGATGGCACCGCTGAATTTGTTAAAAAGGCTATTTTTGTTTATTGTTCATAAAAAAGTTAAGAGTTATAAAAAGGGAGCGCTGCGAAAAAGCAATACGCTCCCTTTTTTAGTAAATGCGTGAAAAATTATTTCACTAGCTCCGCCACTACTTCATTGACCAGCTTTCCATCTGCCTTTCCTTTTACTCTTGGCATTAGCTCCTTCATTATCTTTCCTTTATTCTGTGGTGAAGGCTTCTCGATTCCTATTTCGGCAAGTACTTCCTGTACTACGGCAAGAATCTCCTCTTTATCCATCATCTTTGGAGCAAATTCCTCAAATACCGCGATACGGAACCGACATTCCTCTGCAATATCTGTCCTGTCAGCGGGAGTCATCTCAAGTGTCTCCTTCACGGACTTTATCTCTTTTAATACCACGGCATCTTCTTCCTCCGTAGTCAAATCCGCCCTTTTATCAATCGCCTTGTTTTTCAGCGCGGTTAAAAGCGCAGACAGTGCATCCTTTCTATCTTTATTTCTGTCCTTCATCGCCTGCATCATCTGTGCACGCACTTCATCAATCCTTGACATGGCAAAAACCCCCTTCTGTTCTATGTTTTCTCCAGTTTATCCCAAAAATCCAATTTTGTAAAGGGATATCATTCTTCCTCTTCTTCCTCTCCATGAAGCATATGCTCTCTGTTTGTCACACGCTTCGCCTGACGCTCCTTCTCCACTGCCTCTGAGAGCATCTCTTTTACTTTTCTTGGCTGCTTAATGCTTTTAATGTCAAAGTCCATCATTGTCTTATCTGCGGAGCAGCAGTGGATGGTTCCCAGCCCGAATATGCGCTGACCTAACGAGCGCTTTAAGGATACATCCATAATGCGGTATAAACGCACCTCGTCCTCATTTGTATTTAAAAATCCACTTTCTATAAACAGCCTATCCTCTGTCAAACTATATTTGGTAAAAGACCATGGCAGCCCTAAAAAGGTTCGTTTTCTGTCATACCATAGCAAATCCTCTCTCTTATCCATTGTTCTCCCTCATTTCTTTTTCTTTCTTTGTACAAAAATATATGCCGCCCGCTCCGTTTCTTTACACCTTAATTACAACATACAGCAATATAAGTGCAGCTAAGAAACACAGATTGCTCACCGTAAATAATTGGATGTATTCCCCTTTTCGATTTTCCTCTTCTTTCGCTATGTATTTATAAGAAATCAGGCTCGCCATAGATGCGATTAAAGTACCAAGGCCTCCAAGATTAGTGCCAATGATCAGCCCTGCATAGTTTTCTGTAAAGCCTGACAGCAGCAAAGCGGCAGGCACATTGCTCATCACCTGACTTGCTACCACAGAAGTAAATACCTCCTTGCCAATCAGCATTTCCTGCAAAATATCACGAAAAACAGGAATTCTCCCCACGTTTCCAATAAAAATAAAAAAACCTAGAAAGGTAAATAACAGTGCATAATCCACCTGTGCAAACACTTTCCTGTCCATCCAAAACACTGAAACAAGAATCATTCCAAATACAATCTGCCATGGAAGAATATGCCCCACAGAAAGCAGACAAAGCAAAAATAAAAACAGATAGAGCACAATCAAATACCTTACCGACTTCGACTGCATCTGTGATTTTCCCTTCGTCTGTCCGCCTAAGCTTCCTCCTTGTATGGATAAAACATCTTTGTTTTTTCCGCCCTGCCAAAATGCCCACGCAGCCAACAATATAAGGGAAAAAATAGTATAAGGCAGCATCAGCGTCAGAAAATCACCGAAGGAAATTCCAGCTTTTCCATACAAATACAGGTTCTGCGGATTTCCTATTGGAGTCAACATACTGCCCAGATTTGCAGCGACAGTCTGCATCGCCACAATGGGCAGCACCAACTGCTTTCTTTGTCTTTCCCCAAGCAATGCAAGCACCGTAAAGGTAAAGGGAACAAATGTAATTAATGCGACATCATTTGTGATCAGCATACTAAAGAAAAAGCACAACAGCATCAAAATCAGAATTAGACTTCGGCTGCTTTTCACTCTTTCTAATAGTACTTGCGCCACCCATGCAAACACACCCGCCTTCTTAAGCCCTGCCATCACACTCATTAGACAAAACAAGATCGCTAATGTTCTAAAATCTATATATTCAATATAAGCAGCGTCCGGCGGCACGAACAGAGCAGATACTCCCGCAAGCACAAGCGCAATGCACAACACTGCCTCTTTTTTTATAAATACCTTAGCCTTCTCTGTAAAAAAATCCATCTCAACATTTCTCTTTTCTATTCCTCTCCATACCAAAGGCAGGAATGATTGTTCAAATACACTTTAAAATAGACTATAATAGTTTTTGTTATTTTACCATAATTACCTGCACTTCCACGCATATAAAAGCAAAAGTTGACACAATATTCTTCTGTGTCAACATTTTACCATAGAAATTCTTAGAAAGTCAATGCTTCTATATTATAGCCTAATCGTATCTGTCATATTTTACAATATCATAAATGGATAATTTTTTGTAAATTTTACTTACTAATCATTTTCAAGAAAGGTCCGCGCAGAGAATCGCCTATAGTCCTCCGTCACCCCGCTCTCGCTTAGTGAAAAACGTAGCGGACGCTAGATTCGTAAAAGACCTCATCAAGCGCCGACGTTTTTCAATAGGTGCCTTGAGGACTATAGGCGATTC
>CAMWWW010000146.1 GCA_947178015.1 uncultured Clostridia bacterium | reverse complement strand
GAGGACTATAGGCGATTCTCTGCGCGGACCTTTCTCGAACATGATTATACAAGTAACTTTTACAAAAAACTATACTTTTTTTGAATTAAGAGATTTGCATCGTCGTTTTCGTAAAAGATTCTCCCAGAATACTATCTATGTTCCTTAACTCATGCGCTCTAACTCTATATACTCCAACAATATCTCTCGATAATCTTCCCTATAATCATAAACCGCCCTTCTATACAATATCTCTATATCCTCCCTGCTTAAGTTAGGGATCAGTAAAGCAAAAACCGAAATTACATCCTCCTCATATGCCTGCTCTGCATATCGTCGTATTAAGTCACTATCCATATATTTTATAATTGCCGAAAGATAATCTATTTCTTCATTTACATAAAATTCCTCCAAATAATTCTCCTGATTTTCTATATCCAGTCTCTCAAAAATCGCGGCAAATTTGGATAGATCATCCTCCATTTGATAATCATACGCCAACAGCTCCGTATCCATATTTCCTATATATTCACAACCCACAACCATAGGATACTCCAGAGGATATTTGCCGTTCTTTTTCTGCTCCCGAAGCCTGAAAAGCAGCTTTTTCAATGCTTGCATCGCCTTGGAGTCTGTCATTATGAAATCGTATATCCCATCTGAATCAAACATCACATACATTGCGCTGTTATCTGCCATGGAAAGCTCCTCGCCAATATAATTCCCCCAAGCACTTTCATGAATATTCCAGCCAATTCTAAACATATAATCATCCTGACACCAGCAGGACTGGCGATAATAAAAATACCATTCTTGTCTATCTTCCTCTTCTGTCCAATCGTACCATTCATTTATTGGTGCGCTTCCCCTATCCATCGCCTTAACGTGCAAATCGTGCATAGCATCCATCTCATACTCCATGCTTTCCTCATATAATATTTTTGTTTCTTCTACCACCGCCACAGCCATATCTTCTGCTTCTGTGGAAACCGGCGCTGCATAAGCTCCGACTGCCGCTCCGCTCACTGCCAACAGGCTAGTCATCAAAACAGATAACGTAAAATCTCTTTTTGCTTTTTCCTTAAATGTCATAATCGCTTCCAACCGTCCTTTCAATAATTTCTTGCTCTCATGCAAAGTGACAGATGCGGCTGAATTTCTGTAAGAACCGCCCAGTCCCACTGCCCGAAGCAACATATCGCCATAATCCCTCTTGGCTCCGTTATCAAGCCTATTTAGCACCGCCTCGTCACACGCAAGCTCACATGCCTGATTTAATTTTCTCTCCATATAATAAACGAATGGATTAAACCAATGCACGCATACCACAATCTGCACCAGCCATTTATAAAACATATCCCGCCTCTTATAATGAGTCAGCTCATGTAATATCGTATAATAAAAATCGGTATCTGACAGTTCTTTCGTCGCAAGCACAATGCGGGGACGAAAAAATCCTAATAACAACGGGGAAGAGATCAAACTATTTGTCCAAAGCTCCACCCGCCCTCGGATATGTTTTTTCTCGGCTATCTCCCCCAGCCTTTCCAACAGCGCAATATCCTCCACCATCACACTTCCAGCGTTCAGATACTTCACAAAGCTCTGATAAATCGTGATTCTGCGGATTAGCATCGCTATCGCTGTAACAAGCCAGATCAGTCCCAATCTCTGCCACACTTTATTTTCCTGTGGCTTTCTATCCTGATTCACTTGTGGCAGATTGGTGTTAGCCGTCAGATTATTTTCTTCTTCCCATCCTGCCGTATATCTCCCATCCCAATTTATCTGCCCTGCGGGCTTAGCCACTTCCATTTGCTGTTCTGCTCCCTTAAATAATTCCCCCATCAGGCTCACGTCCGGTGTAATAGGAATTAAAAAACGAAAAATAACCAACAGCCAAATATAATATTGCCAGCATTTACTAAGCTTATTTTTGTACAGAGGACGAAGCAGCAAAAGCAGACAGAGCAGCAACGTTCCAGATATGGAAAGTGAAAACAGCATCTTAAGCATCTCACTCATTCTTCTCACCACCTTGCCAAAATCTTTTCAGTTCCTCATAATCCTCTACAGATAACATATCTGTCTGGATTAAAGTGGAAACCAGTCCCTTCACATTTCCCTCATACAGCTTCTGCACAAAATTCTCCGTCTGCGCTGCTTGATATTCCTTCTCCGAGACCACCGCATAATAACGATTTCGATGTCCCAGCTTATTTGTCTTTAGAAGCCCCTTATCCACCAGACGGGACAGCAGAGTGACAATCGTGTTCTTTGTCCAAATCATCCCCTTTGCTGCCAAAGCTGCGGAAATCTCCGCATACAAGGCAGTTCCATCATTCCCCCAAATAACTTTCATCAGCTCCAATTCATAATCCGATATCTGCTGCAAATTTCATCCGCCTCCTTTGCGTACACTCTGTAATCTAAATTAAAGATAACACTTTGTACACTAAATGTCAAGATGGTATCTTTTTTATAACATTTGATTTTTCATTCGTTTTGGCTTAAAGAACCTTATTATAATATTTTATCAGATAGACTACTATAGTAGTATTGACATTTTCTTTTATCTATGCTACTCTTATTCTAACTTACAAACTACTACAGTCTTATAAAAAGTGTATCAACAAAAAAATGATTTTGCTTTTTATATCCAACAAAACGAGGTGAATACAATGCTTACTATTACAATGAATGTTTCCACATTTTTTCCTTCCAGTCTTTTGCGCATGAGCTTGTCTGGTACGGTTATTATTTTTATCATTGTTTTTCTGCGCGCTTTTTTTATAAATCGGCTGCCGAAGAAAACCTTTTTCGCTCTCTGGCTTGTCGCGCTGCTTCGGCTTATTTTGCCGTTTTCGATTCCTTTTTCCTATAGCGCGTATTCTCTGCTTTATACCGATATGCCCTCTGCTGTTCAGCAGCCTGTTTCTGCGCCATCTGCTGCGCCGCTTATGTCTGCTCATCCTGCTGCCGAGCAAGTCTCTGCACCTGCTTCTGTCCTATCGACCTTACCCAAGGCGCAAGACAGTTCTCTCATTCCCCCGCTACTATTCTTTCTCTATTGCGCTGGGGCCGCTGCCTGTGCTCTTTATCTTATGATTGCGTATTTTCGACTGCAAAGAGAGTTTAAGATGTCTCTCCCTGTCGAGCATCCTGCTCCTCTTTTATGGTTGGAACAGCATCCTTTTAAGCGGTCTGTGACAATCCGTCAGTCCGATCGTATTCTATCTCCTTTCACCTATGGCATCTGCCGCCCTGTAATACTTATGCCAAAACAATTCGATTGGGACAATGAAGAACAGCTCTCCTATGTCCTTATGCATGAGGCAATACACATCCGCCGTTTAGATGCCGCCCTTAAACTGATTATGGCAGCCGCTGTATGTATGCACTGGTTTAACCCCATGGTATGGGTGATGTATCTTCTTTTTAATAGAGATATTGAACTTTCCTGCGATGAAGCAGTGATCGAGACATTCGGCGAAAAATCCAAAGCTTCCTATGCTCTTACTCTTATCAGCATGGAAGAAAAAAAGCTTCTGTTTCTGCCTTTTTGCAACAGCTTTAATAAAAATGCGATCGAAGAGCGTATTACTGCCATTGTAAAAATGAAAAAGATGACCCTGTTCGCTTCCTTGTTTGCCATTGCCTTAACTGCGGGAGTTGCCACTTTCTTCGCCACATCCGCAAAGCCGGCTTTAAAGGCTGCATCTTTGCGCACGGCGCTTTCCGAATCCACAATCGATCCGTTGACAAAGGAGGAAAGTCAATTACTTCTTTCCATATGGCTTGAGAATTATGAAGATATGACAATTTCTGATTTTCAGCAGACTCTTTGGTCTATGGTGGATACTGACCAAATATTAAAAATAATCGACGATTTTTCAAAAAACAGCAGTGATTTTCAGCCGGAACCAGAGAAAACAGATGCTTTTCTCGCCTTCACGAATTATTTCTTCTCCGTCTATACACCGCTGACGGCAGAACGCTGGCAGACACAATATTATAACGGGCAAGCACTGTCTCGTATTACTACTCCAAGCAAAACCCTGATGGATGAACCAGCCTATCTGGAATACACGCTTACTCTCACTATTTTAGACGAAAAAACACTTACGGTTTCGGAATACCTTGCGGCACGTCAAGAAGCAGAGACTTCGTTGCAGCATATACTTGCCAATCTCTCTGATTATAGGATTTTAACTTCAGAGTCAATCTACGATTCTCTTCAAACCAATATTAAGGATTTGGAAGAAAAATTGAGCAATGATAAGATATCTCTTTCTATCGAATACTCGTTTCAATTTCCTTCTGAGCTTTGGGATGAAATTGATTTATATCTATATCAAGAATCAATAGAAGATACTACCAGACAATGGGATACACTACTTTCTCCCTATGTTCCATTTGGCTTGACTTATCAATATCATCCTGACGCAGATGGAAACGGACTTACTATGTGTTATCAAAATCAGGAGGTACGCGGTATTTTCGATCCATTGGATCAGGCATGGATCACAGAACATGCAGGAATTACTTCCTACTCACCTAATGCAATAGAACTATATGCTGTATATCAAGGAGAGCAGCTTATTGGCCTTCGCCATGCCACCAAAGAAGAGCAGGAAGAATGGTCTGACATTCGCTTGAAAAATAGCAGTACCTACTTAAATCCACAAGAATATGGAGAACCAGAACCTAGAAACTACCCAAATGGTTCCGCCGAGGATTATGCTTCTCTCCTTTCTCTCAAAACAAGCACTTACCAGAATCAATCTGTGGCAGATTTTAATCAAGATATTCTTGACTGGTGTAATGCTGACCCTGAACGCATGGAACGAATTGGAACGGATGCTTATAGAAGTGATTATGACATTTCCCTGACAGAAGAGGAAAAGCGTTTTGTGGAGCTTACCTTCGCGCTCGCACGTGAAGAAAATTACCGCTATATTACAAGCCTAAATACAAATACCCCAGAAGAAGCTGCATGGATTGGTGGTGACAAATGGTACCGCAGCTCAGACTATGGTGCATGGTGTTCCTTATATTATCGGATCTCCTATCAGATCACTGATAAAACCCTTCTTACTGTCGGTGAGCGTGATCGCTGTATTGGAGGACTCCTTCAGGATATTCAAAACTTTTGGAATTCGACCAGCCTTATTGAATTACTTGCTATGAGTGAGGATGATGTTGTCACCCTATTCCAAACCTTCGCTGAAAAATATAATCATCCTCTTCTTTCTATTACAATCGACGCCGATCGGATTCAATTTGAACACAGAGGACGATAATGAATTTCACTTGCAGACCAAACACATTTCTACTATACTATTTACAGTAGAAACTAATTCATAAATCCCATAACACACAATGAAAGGAGGATTTCCTTTATGATGAAACACGAATCCATTGATACATTTATTACAGATTTAGCATCCAAGGCTCCTGTTCCCGGAGGAGGAGGCGCAAGCGCACTTGGGGGTGCAATTGGTTCTGCACTTGGAAGCATGGTCGGGAATCTAACGCTTGGCAAAAAAAAATATGCAGAATATGAAGAAGACATTCGTCTGCTTCTCGAAAAGCTCTCTCAAAATCAGGAAGAGCTGCTAGCATTGATCGATCAGGATGCTGCAGCATTTGAACCACTTTCTATAGCATATGCCCTACCAAAAAACACAGACGAGGAGCTTGCACATAAAGAAAAAACTCTTGAAAAGGCACTGTATGCTGCTTCTCTTGTCCCGCTGGAAATTATGCGCAAGGCTGTGGATGCACTTCTGATACAAGAAGAACTATCCCATAAGGGAACCCGCATCGCCATCAGTGATGTCGCTGTAGGTGTACAATTCTTGCGTACAGCATTATTGGGTGCTTCAATGAATGTCTTTATCAATACCAAAAGTATGAAAGATCGCAGTTGTGCAGAAATGCTTAATAAAGAAGCTGATGAGCTCATTCAAAAAGGAACCGTTATGGCTGATACCATATATCAAAATATTGCGAATTCTCTTAGATAACATACCTGTTTACAGTATTTTGAAAAATTTTGATATAGTATAAGTTTTTGTAAAAGCAGTTTGTGTAATCATTTTCAGGAGAGGTCCGCACAGCCGGAATGAAAAACGACAACCCAACCACCCCCGCGCATTATTAAAAAAAAAAAGGACCCGAAAACACGTGAAACACCCAGTTAGACCCGCCCG
>CAMWWW010000145.1 GCA_947178015.1 uncultured Clostridia bacterium | reverse complement strand
ATAAATCTATGAATATGTAAAATAGCAGGGCTTCGATGAGGTTTTTCACGAGTTTAGCGTCCGCTACGTTTTTCACTAAGTGAGAGCGGGGTGACGGAGGACTGTAGCCATCTCTCTGCGCGGACCATTCTCGAATGAAAAGAAATTGAAACAGATAAATCCATTATATAAATCAAAATAGAGTGAAAAAACTGACTTTTCCACTCTATATATCGAAATCATTTCTTTACATCGTTTGCAGTCCCTTGTATGCTGTGGCTAGATGTGTTGTTGGCGGTAGAATTACTGTTGAGGGAGATGTATAAGATTTCTGGTTCTAATAATATAATATATTGTAATTTTGTTTCTTTTAATGGAAATATAACATAGGGTCCATTTTTTTTTGGTGTCTCATATTCTATGCCAAGGCGGTCAAGGAAGGCTTTGCCTATTGCTTCTAGAGAGACAGAGGGAAGTATTTTTGAAGAGTACAGGGTTAGGCGCAGCATTTTTCCAGTTTCCTCATCTAAGATCATCCATGCGCTCCAATAATTGGAATCATATATGATATCCTCATATAGTTCAACGGATAAAAACCAATTTCCGCTGCTTTCCTGACTGTCTTGTATATAGAAGCGTTGTGCGCTGGACAGACGGTAGTTTTTCGGAAATAGATCTTTGGAGAGAATCTGCGCTTCCATCAGACTGGTTAATTCCGTATAGACCATCTCTTCCATGGTTCGGCGCTCTTCTGGCGTGCTCTCTGAGTCGCTGAGGGAGCGGCTGATAGTCGTGGAATCATCAGGATAGTTGCTCCATAGATCAAGCAAGGAGAGCTTTTGGATTAGATTTGGCGTCCAGATGGGAAGGGAGCTGTTGGAGGACATTTCTTCACTGTGGACGGCGTGAAAAAGCTTTTGGTCTTGGAATTGTGAGAGTTTTTCTGGAAGAAAGGCAGCGGCAAGCACTGTCAATACGGTTATGGCAGGAAGTAGCCAGCGTGTCAAATATTTCATAATATTCCTTATTTCTGCGCTGTTTTTGTATTTTATATGTTTGGTGTCAAGCAGCGCTTATGCATCAATATCATTGCGTTTTCGTTGTCAGTTTTTTAGATGAACACAGACCTGTGTGCCTGCGCCCTCAGTACTTTTAAATTCTAAAGCTCCACCATGAAGAGTCACAATTTTCTGACATATTGCCAGTCCAAGCCCTGCGCCTCCCTTGGCGCGGGAGCGGGATTTGTCGACCATATAGAAGGCTTCTGTGATGCGGGTCAGCTCCCCTTTTGGGATGCCCTTTCCATTGTCAATGACACAGATACAATAGCCGTGTCGTTCTATTTTGCCCTCCAATAGGATGATTCCACCATAGTCCATGGATTTTCTGGCGTTGTCGATTAGATTGAGCAGAACGGTTTCCATTAGGTCCGGCTCTAGGGAGATAGTAGAGTTTTCTGCCTGAATTCTCAGATAAATTCCCTGATTATTGAGAACGGGTTGCAGGGCACCTCCCACTCGCTTAAGAAACAATTCCATGGATACAGGGCGCAGAGGAAAATCTTGTTTGTTTAATACAATGAGATCCATTAACTTTCGGCTCAGTGCTTCCAGTCGTCGGCCTTCTCGGAAAATATAATCCGAACATTCAAAAACTTGTTCGGATGTGGACGGTCTTGATCGGAGTAAATACGCGTATCCAATAATGGAGGTAAGCGGAGTTTTGATTTCATGGGCAAAGCTTCCGATAAAATCCTCCTGCCGCTTTGCCGCTTCGGTCAGATCCTCCACATAGGCTTCCAGCCGCGCCGCCATAGTATTAAAATTTGCAGCTAGATGGCCAAGCTCATCACGGCTGTTTACCTTTACCCGCACGTTTAGCTTTCCGGCTGCCATTTTTCGGGTGGCGGCCGATAGCTGTCTTAAGGGCTTTAGGATCAGGGCAGAGATAAATAAAGATGCGGCTCCCACAGCGAGGGTGAGAGCTGCCATTAGGTAAAAAAAGCTTTGATACTGCTCGGAGCGTGTGGCAAAAAGACTGCTGATTTCTCTGCAATTTTCCAGATACAGAATATCGTCTTCAAGTATGAGAGGGCTTGCCACATGCAGATAGATTCGGTTATCTTCTGTGCTGGCAAGCTGCCAGCCTCTCTGGTTTTCCTTAAGCTGCATGGTGAGCGAAGATGCTTCCAGCGGTATAACGCCCTTGAGGGCGATGGTTTCCCCTTCTGCTGTGCTGATTCGGAAGGTGACGGTACCATGTCCTGTGTTGATGGTGATATTATTTGCCAGTGAGGCAAGCTCTTCTTGACTGCTGATGGGCTCGATATGCATCTCGCGGGTCAGCGTGTACCGAAGCAGATCATTTTCCTCGTAGACAGTGGCGACTTCTCGTTCCAGTGATATGCGAAATTGGGAATCAATCAGGACATATCCTCCAATGGAGCTGGCAAATACTGTCAGAAGGACCATACTGCAAAACAGCTTCCAAAACAGCTTCAAACCCCTACACCTCCAATCGGTATCCTACTTTATAGACGGCGACCAGCCTGCTCTCAAGCCCAAGCTTCTTCCGCATCCTCTGAATATGCAGATCCACCGTGCGGCTGTCTCCCAGATATTCTTCGCCCCACACCCGCTCATAGATGCGGTCCCGATATAGGGCGATATTTTTGTTTTGTAAAAATAAGAGCAGTAGATCATACTCTTTTGCGGTAAGAGATACGGGATACCCGGCGCGCTTTACCACATGGCTTGCTGTGTCAACCTCGATATCGGGAGGAAGAGTGAGAAGCCGCCCCGTTTTGCCGCAGCGTCGCAGCACAGTCTCCACTCTAGCCAAAAGCTCCATCAGCTCAAAGGGCTTGGTAATATAGTCTTCTGCGCCAAGCCGCAGCCCCTTTACGCGATCCTCCAGTCTTCCCTTCGCGGTCAGGAAAATAACTGGAACATCAAGAGACTTACAATATTCAAGCACTTCATAGCCATCTGCCTTTGGAAGCATAATATCAAGCAGCACCAGATCAAAAGGTTCTGACTCCAATAAGCCCGCTGCCCTCTCGCCGTCCGCCGCCCATGAGCAGCCATAGCCGGAGCCTTCCAGTGCCGTGCGCAGCAGATTGGCGATGGGAGCCTCATCCTCCGCAATTAGAATTTTGTTCATTGTGCTCACCTCCTCGCAGATATTTTGAATCATTTTTCCATCATTTTTGTATCATTTACCGAAAAAACATATCTTGCTGCGCTTACATTCCCCGCGGATCACAAAGATAACGACGATAAGCGCCATAATAGCGACCAGCGTATTGCTGACCATCATGGTGATGCCAACGCTCTCATTTCCTAGAGAGGTAAAATTTTGCAGCGCCCACAGTACCGGGATGCGGAAAACAAAAACACGGCAAAAGTTGACAAGCAGTGTCAACTTTGTTTTTCCAAAACCAAATAAAAGCGACATGCAGGAGGAGAAAATGCCGAGCGGGATACATCCGCCAATTAACTCATAGTGGTTGATGGCGATAATCATCTCTTGAAATTCCGTGTTTACAACGCCGCCGGATGTGGCGAACAGCAGACTTACTGGGCGAAGCAGGGCCATAGTGAGAATAAGTCCAACCGTGCCAATTAGGACATTAATGCACAGCACGCGCTTAAAGGCTTCCAAAGCACGCTTTTTGTTGCCCGCACCAATATTTTGGCTGATAATGGCTGCACAGCCGTCCTGAAAACCATTCTGCGCGCTGGTGGTAAAACCATTGATATTGTTGGAGATACCAAGAGCACCTATTGTCAGAGAACCATACATGCTGCTCATGGAATTTACCACCACCTTGCCAAAGGAAAAAGCGCTCTTTTCCACCATAACCGGAAAGGAAATATGAAGCATAGGGCCGATGCTCTTTCGGCGGAATGAAATATTATGAAAAGAAAAGGAGAAATAACTGTCCTTTCTTGTCATATGATAAATACCCGCAGCAAGCAGGATGCCCTGTGAGAGAAGAGTGGCGACGGCGATCATTGTAATATCTGCCTGAAGAACATATACAAAAAAGGCAGTGAGGCTCAACTTAAACACAATCACACAGATATTCAAATATAGAATTCTCTGTGAATTGCCGCGGGAGCGCTCGATGGCAATATAGACATTATTGATAAATCCAACCACAATTCCCATAAGTTCGATGGCAAAATACCGACTTCCAATGGCGATCAGATTTTCCGGCGTATTGGCGATTCTAAGAATCACAGGAGTAAATGGAATCAGGCAGATAAGCGCTATGCCCAATATGCCGCAGATGCCAAATAAAGTGCTGACACGCTGCTTGACAAGCTTATAATCTCCAGCACCATAAGCTTGGCTGATTTTTAAGCTGCTTCCTATGGCAAGTCCTCCTCCTATCGCCGATATCATATGATTGATCTGGGATAGGTAGGCGACAGCCGACACCGATTCCGCGCTGATATGGGACGCCATCATGGAATCCAAAATCTTAAAGATCATGTTAAGATTTTGATAGAGCGCGAGCGGAAGCCCAACCTGCAAAAGCAACAGCCAAAGATTGCCGTTCAGCGCAAAATCACGAAAATTTTCATCCTTTTTGGAAATTGTAAATTTTGACTTTATCATCTTGTTTCATCCCTTCTATTTATTTACAGAATAACTGTACTTGAAAAAACATGGATATGCAACCGGAAAATCAAAAGATTTTCAGAAAAATACAGTTTTTTTGCTTTCTGGACAAAGAAATATATGATATACTCTAAAGAGGGGGAACAAAACCACAGAAAGCAGGGGAAGCGATATGGAAGAAAAGCCGACAAAACATAATATTGCAAATGCCAGTAATGCGACCGATAGTTTAGACCATCAGTTTTTTATCAGCCAAGTAAAACGAAATGCCTATTTTACTATGAAGGAAGCCCACGTTCATCCTTCTTATGAGATCTATTATCTTTTGTCTGGAAAAAGAAGGATTTTTGTAAACCACACCATCTATGTTGTAAATAAGGGCGACATTGTGGCGATAGAAAAAGGAGCACTACACCGCAGCACCTATCTTGCAGATAAAGCACATGAAAGAATTGTCATTAATTTTACCGATGAATTTGTAAAGCCGTTATATGAAGAATTTGGAAAAGAGACTGTGCTAAAATGTTTTAAAAATCCACATATGACGATTCCGGCAAGCCGAAGAGAATATGTAGATAATCTAATGCAGAAGATGGAGTACGAATATAAGATACCAGATAATTTTTCCAAAAGACTGTTAAAAAACCATCTGTATGAGCTGCTGATTTTCCTGCTTCGGTGTCAGGAATTCCAGTACAATACGATAGAAGAGCTGGACGCTGTAGACGAGGTAATCCAAGAAGTGGCAAAGTATATCTGTCAGAATTACAGCACGACGATCACACTGGAGGATGCAGCAAAAAAAGCAAATATGAGCGCGGCATATTTTTCAAGAAAATTTAAGCGGACGACAGGCTTTGGATTTAAAGAATATTTGAGCAGCGTGCGGCTCAGAGAAGCAACCACTCTGCTTTTGGAGACAAATGCCTCCATAACAGAAATTGCGCTGCGCTGTGGATACAATGACAGCAACTACTTTGGAGATGTATTTAAAAAAATAAAAGGGATGTCACCATATCAGTATCGGAAAAATAAAGGGGTGGTGTAAAAAGATTTGCTATTCATTTTCGAGATAATATAGATTTATATAAAGACAATTCATGTAATCATTTTTGAGAAGGGTCCACATAGCCATCGCAGCTATTTCCTCCGTCACCCCGCTCTCGCTTAGTGAAAAACGTAGCGGACGCTAGATTCGTGAAAAACCTCATCAAGCGCCGACGTTTTTCAATAGGTTCCTTGAGGAAAATAGCTGCGCTGGCTATGCTGCTTTTTATTCGTATTCCAGACACGTTTTCTTTCTGCCTATTCTTGTAATCTTACCTATATTGCTGAACATAGTTATATTTTTTGGTTTTTCTAATTATCATATTATTACACCAGTTTACAACTTTTTAAAATTATACGATTTGCTGTTTAAAATGTAATAATTATACATTTTAACACCTACAAAACTTGAAAAAATTGAATTTTTATTCAATGTAAAACTGTGAAAATATAATTTTTACAAAAACTTGTAAACTGTTGATATTATATTAAAATTAGAGAAGAAAAAACGGCGTACCTAGCATAATCGAAAAAATAGCACA
>CAMWWW010000144.1 GCA_947178015.1 uncultured Clostridia bacterium | reverse complement strand
GGGTGACGGAGGAAATAGCTGCGCTGGCTATGCGGACCTTTCTCGAAAATGATTAACACATTTCCCGCCTTCGAAAAAGTATACAAATAAAAAATCGATAGATAATGAATTTCTTTATTATATCTTAATTCTTTTTGTTTTGTCTGGTCTTTTTTGATTTATGGAGATATAATAGGGAAGAAATTTTTTAACGAAAGGAATTTTGATATGAAAAAGTTTTATTTTTTAACTTGTTTATGCTTGTGTGCTGGGTTGTTAGTTTCCTGTGAGAAGAATGATTCTCCTAGCAGCTCTGCACCGACAGACACAGAAACTGCACCGGAAACCACTCCTACTTCTGGTTCTGCACCAACCGAGGAAGCGGCAGAAGGTAATAGGTTAGAGCAGTTACAGCTTCTTATTGATAATAAAGAAATGTGGCTGGATGAGAGTTTATCATACAACTATGCCGTCACCGATTTTAATCAGGACGGAAAAATAGAGATGGTATGTTCTGTCTGTGGAGGAACTGGAATCTATACTACCACAACGATTTTCGAGGTCGATGAAGCAATCTCTTCTCTGGTAAGATATGAACGGATATGGGACGAATATATCTCGGAGGCGGATCTGATCGCGGAGAAAGCTTCTGTGTATTTTGATAAGGAAAACCATATATATCATTATGTCTTTGATGATCTGGCAAAGAATGGAGCCGCAGAATATTATGAAAATAAAAGAGACTGGTACTTGCAGGATGGAAAAATTATAGAAAATTATCTGGCTTTTCGAACTACCTTGTATAAAGATGCAGGAACATCTGTATCTATCACCTGCGAAGATGCCAGCAGGGAGAAGGAAATCACAGAAGATGAGTAGAACAACATCGCTGATTCCGTGTTTTCTAACCTCGAAAAGATGGAGGCCACTATCCACTGGATTACCAAAGATGCCACGGAGCTTCAAAATGTAAGCGATTCTGACCTCCTCGCAATGTTATCAGAATCATGGGAAGCCTTTCAGATTCAGTGATATATTTCCATACTCCTTTACCCACTATTCGTTATCCAAGCTATATTATTTTCGAGAGAAGTCCATATTACTGATATTTTTCTTTGGGTGCCTTTGCACATAAAAACGCCGCCAAATATGTATGATTTGACGGCGCCATTTTATTGCCTTGCTTTTTTCGTTTTGTTATTTTTCTCTAATAGAAGCGATAGTACCAAGATGCTATGGGACAAGCTAGTAACACACAAAAGCCTATTCCAGCTTAAAAAGAATAATATAAAATTTACAATCAGCTCACATAGGCATATCATTCTTGCTTTTTTTCTAAAAATAATCTTTTCCTCTTCTTCCAGAGGTTTGGCTTCTGTATCGATTGGAGACAGAATACAAATCACCGCACATGCAAGCATATCCGCTGCAAGCCAAAATCCTCCTGTAAAACATCTTGAAAAAAAGACCGCTCCCAATGTGACAAGCCAAATCGTCACATTTGTGACAAGAATACACTGCCATGCGTGAGCCATATGCCAGCCTCCGGCATAGCTTCTGACAGGTACAAAAAACAGCAAAAAGATAAGAACCTCCGGCAAGGTATGACATATCACACCCAGTACCACAGATATAAAAATATTTATGCCTGTTTCTATCAACAAAATATATCCATATTGGTAGATCGCTCTGTCATACCCTGCAATTCTGCCCTTTCCTATCTGCTTGTCCGCAATCAGTCCTGCCAAATACGCAATCATCTCTTAAGCTGCTTTGCTTCCTCCGGCAGCTTGGGCTGATGCACAGACCATACACATGTGGAGTGCACGGATCTTTTTACCATCTTTAAAGCCAGAGAATTCACTCCTTTGCTTAAAATCTCTTCTATTCTTCCTTTTCCCTTCATATTGATTGCCTCCTTTTTATTTTTACAAGGATTTTACCCTATTTTTAGGTAGGATACAAGCTGCTCTGCAATATTGACCTACTTTTCGACATTTTTAACCATATTTCCCCATTACAATCTCGTTTTATCTTTTTTGTTTGTCTAAAAAAAGCACAACAGACGCCGTAAAGATCCTCTCCTTGGCGCCCCATTCCAGAAATCCATTGTATTTTGCGGCTGTTCTCTCCACATTTTTCAATCCTATTCCATGAAAGCCAACCTCCTTCTTTGTCGTGAACAGGAATTTATGATAAGATTTCAGCTCCCTTCTATAAGGATTCGTTACCTTGAGAACAAAGGCACCCTTCTGCATAAATGCTCGTACCTGAACATATCCCTCTTCTCCACACTCTGAGGCTGCCCGCACAGAATTTTCCAACAGATTTCCTGCTATACAGATAATATCCCGGTCACTGAGCCCTTCCGTACATAATCCCGGTTCTACATAGATATCCATATGGAGGCCACGCTTCTCGCCTTCCTGCTTCTTCTCATTTAATACTGCATTTAAAACAGGATTGCTGCTATAATATGCCGTAGCGGCATGACTGATCTCCCCGGTGGTGTCTTTTACTATCTCAAGAATCTTCTCGCATCTCTCCTCTTTTGCAAGCTCTCCGATCGTCTTTAGATAATGGACCATATCATGAATCATAGCTCTTTGATGCTGATCTGTCTTTGCCGCCTGCCTGTAATATTCTGTCTCTGCATTTTGTCTCACAATCGTCATCTTTTGCTCCATATTCACGGACATCTGAAACGCATAGCGATTCCACGCATAGAACATTCCTGCATTGCCAAATATCAAAATGGCAAATCCCACGGTCATACAAATTTTAAAATTCTCTGACATACTGATATTTTGATTTGCATAATAGGAGAGCATCATAATCGCCAAACTGGCTATGGATTGGCTGATATAGATGAAAAACATATATTTTGGTATTCGGTACTTGCTTCTCTTGGACAATTGCTTTATCATAATCAAAATCATATAGGTAATAAGCTTTGCCGTTAGTAGCTGCCATGGTATTTCTGCAAGATTCCCTATCGCACCTGCCCGCATCAACCGAGGCGGCACTTCTACTAATATAGTAAGAATCACCTCTCCGCACACAATAATACTATCCACAATCAATACATGTAGAATTCTGCTCCCCGCGCTTGCCTGAAACTGCACACTTACATATAGAAAAAATAGTATCGGCGCACCAAATAGATTAAGATAGGTATTCTCAAATAAATTGATACAAAACAACAGACATACCGCGAAAATATAGGGAATCCGCCTCTTTCTTCCTGCAAAGCCTTCCTTCACCTCAAATAAATTATCAAAAAAGTCATACAGCATATAGATCTCTGCCATACCACTGCACAACAAAATACTCTTATCTAACATGAAAAGCTCTCCCAGATCTTCGCCTAATATTTATCCATTCCTTCTATATAGGCCTTTTTCAGATTCTTTTCTCTGGATCGCGATACATTCAATATGGTGTCGTCGATCATTTGCACCTCACCAAAACGCAGCATTTTCACATATTCGATATTGACAATATAGCTGCTGTGTGCATAGGCAAAACCACACCCTTCCAAGATCTCATACAGATCTGACAGCTTTCTTGTCGTTATAATACTTCTTTCCTCTCCGCGCACATCGGGATGAAGAAACAATCGACTTCCTCTTTTGTATATCTCAATATACAGAATCTGATCGGGCTTTATTCTGCGCATGCCCTCTGGCGACTTAATAAGAATCGCTGGTATCTGCTTCTTCTGTTTCACTCGATCCACGATAATCCTCATCTCTTCCAGCATATGTTCATCTGTATAGCTTTTTAGAAGATATCGAAAAGGCTCCGCCTCAAATGATTTTGTCGTTGGACCAAAAATACCAGAACAAAATACCAACACGGCGGACGGAAAGACTCTGCGGAAAATTTTTGCCGTCTCATCTCCATTCATATCGTCCATCCCCATATCAAGAACACATAGATCACATTCCTTTATATCCGTCAAGCTCTCCGCCAATTTCTTTCCAGAGTTATATTCATAAAATCGCACCTCCTTGTCGGAAAGCCCGGAGGCAAGTATCCATTTATGCATATAGTGGATAAACCTTTCGTCATCATCACACAATATAATATCATACATTCCTTTACTCCTTTGCAAAATGTCTTTCTATGGCTATTTTTTAGCTAGTAGCATAAAACTATTTTATTAGTATATAATAAATATAAAAATTTTACCAGATCTATTTTCAACTATTCCACTATCCTTCTCCGCACTCCCACCCATCCATTTATCCAAATCGAGCAAGGAATACTTTCCCTGCTCACGCGCCGTTTTAGCAGTTTCTTTCCTATGCGCAGTCTACACATAATAGAAATAGCCTGTCACTCAAACAGGCTATTGTAATATCAACTATAAAATTATTTTTTCTTTTTCCGTTTTTTAATCTCGTTTTCCATCGCCTCTGCCACAGTTTTCAGCACCTTCACTCTAGCATAATACTTGGAATTTGCCTCCACAATCTCCCATGGCGCATAGGTTGTAGAAGTACGCACCAGCATCTCATCCACGGCTTTCTCATAGGCGTCCCACTTTTCTCTGTTCCGCCAGTCCTCATCTGTGATCTTCCACTGTTTTGCTGGATTTTCCATGCGCTCCTTAAAGCGCCTCTCCTGCTCATCCTTATCGATATGCAGCCAGAACTTCAACACAATACAGCCAGAATTTGTGAGATGCTCCTCCATCTCATTGATCTCCTGATAAGCGCGCTTCCATTCGTCCTCACTGCAAAAACCCTCGATCCGCTCTACCATCACGCGCCCATACCATGTTCTGTCAAAGATAGCTATGTGCCCTGCTTTCGGTATATTATTCCAAAAACGCCATAGATAATGATGCGCCTTCTCCGTATCATTTGGGGAAGCCGTCGGATTCACTTGATACCCCCTCGGGTCCATATGGCTGGTAAGGCGCTTGATCGCACCGCCCTTACCTGCGGCATCCCAACCTTCAAAACAAATCACCACCGGTATGCGTAGCCGGTACAATTCACTGTGCAGAAGCTCCACCTTATCCTGAAGAGCAGCCAGCTTTTCCTTGTAATCCTTATTTGAGATTGTTTTTTTCAAATCAACGCCCGACAGCACGCCGCTCTTATAGGATTCCTGCTTACCACCCTCCGCTTTCTTTTTCTCCTTTCCCGGAGAATTTCGCTTCTTTAGCTCCTTCTCAAGCCTTGCCGTAACAGAAGAAATAATCTTGAGCGCCGCATAATTTTTATCCATCGCCTCCACAATTACCCAAGGTGCATAATCCGTATCGGTCTTTTCCAGCATCTCCTCATTGATTCTCAGATAATCCTCATACTCCTTATTACGTCTCCAATCTGCGTCGGTCACCTTCCACCTCGTCTCCTTGGACTCCTCAAGAAGCTTAAACCGCCGCTTCTGCTCCTCCTTTGATATATACAAGAAAAACTTGATTATCACTGTGCCATCATCCGCAAGCTGACGCTCAAAAGAAAGAATATCATGAAAAGCATTGGGAAGCTCATCCTTTTTTGTTATTTTATCAAATCGATCCACCAATACTCTGCGGTACCAGCTTCTATCAAAAACAGCAAAACGCCCCTTTGCTGGTACCCTTGTCCAATAGCGCCACAAAAATGGCCGCAGCCTTTCCTCCTCCGTCTCACGGTTGCTGGTATAGACAGAAAAGCCTCTTGGGTCCATTGCCTGTATCAAGCGATTGATCTGTGTTCCTTTTCCTGCTGCCCCAAACCCCTCAAAAACTATGATAACGGGAATTCCTGCCTCCTTGCACTGACGCTGCAGCACAGAAAGACGTGCACCTTCCTTCTCCAGACGCTGCTTATAATCCTTCTTCTGATATTTCTTCTTTAAATCGATCTTCTCCAGCATAGTAACCCCATTTCTGCGCTGCATTTTTATCCTTTATTGCTATACACTATATCCATAACACCACAGAGCATTGCGTCAGGCAGCGCACGGACACAAACTCTTGTCGAAATATCTCTTTTGGAAAACATTCTATACTATATGTTCTCCGCTAAAAGAATTTGTTATCCTTTATTTTACTATATATTTTACCAGTTTACAACTTTGGAAAAGATGAAAAAATGGATACCTAAATCCTTAACAACATAGGAGAACGTAGTCTAGCATGTATACTTTTTCGGAGGCGATGGATATATGAATCATTTTCGAAAATGGTCCGCATAGCCAGCGCAGCTATTTCCTCCGTCACCCC
>CAMWWW010000143.1 GCA_947178015.1 uncultured Clostridia bacterium | reverse complement strand
CTTTTTTCTATTTTTGTTGCTGCTGTACAAAAATTTGCTTGCAAATTCCAGTATAAAAGGATACAATAATACGAACAACTGAATAATGAGAGAATATAAAACAAAGAGGATGAGCTATGATGAAACAGACAAGATGTTACAAAGTATGTAGGCTTCTTTTGGCGGTGGTGCTTCTGGCTATTGCACTGTGCGGGTGTGCAGGCGGTAAGTCGGACAACGAAAAGGGAGAGAGTGTGGCTGTGGACGATAGTACAACTCAGGCGGAGCCGAAAAAGGGCGGTTCCGTGGTTGTAGGGATACAACAGGATTTGGATAGTCTTGACCCACATATGGCAGATGCGGCAGGAACTTCAGAGGTATTATTCAATATTTTTGAGGGCTTAGTGAAGCCCGATAAAGATGGAAATTTGATTCCGGCAGTTGCCAGCAAGTATGAGATTTCAGAGGATGGAATGACCTATACCTTCACTTTGAGGGATGGCATAACCTTTCACAGCGGCGAGCCGGTGACAATAGATGATGTGATATATTCCGTCAACCGATGCGCTGGCAAACTGGAAGGGCAGGAGGCTCCTCTGGTGTCAGCGTATTCTGTTATCTCGGAGGTAAATCGCCTTGATGATCACACGGTAGAGCTAGTGCTTGAGAATGGTGATACAGAACTTATCGGTTATTTGACGGCGGCTATTATACCAAAAGATTATGAAAAACAGAAAGAGGCGCCGATTGGCACAGGACCATTTCGGTTTGTATCCTATTCCCCGCAACATTCTTTTGTGATGGAGGCGTATGAGGGGTATTGGCAGAAAGGGCTTCCTTATTTGGATAAGGTGGAATTTCGTATTGTGGCAAATACCGATTCTGCCATGCTTGAGCTAAAAGGAGGGTCCATTGATCTGTACCCATATCTGACCAGCGATCAGGCGAGGGAGCTTTCGGGACAGATGGAGGTTTTGGTTGGAACATCCAATTTAGTGCAGGCATTGTTTTTAAATAATGCAGAGAAGCCTTTTGATGATGTCAGGGTGCGTCAGGCGCTTGCCTGTCTTGTAAATCCGCAGGAAATTATGGATATGGTGGCAGATGGGTATGGCACGGAGATTGGAAGTAATATGTTTCCTGCTTTTGGATTGTATTATCTGGAAAGCACAAAGGAGCTGTATGAGCCGGATGTGGAGAGAGCGAAAAGCCTGCTCTCGGAGGCAGGTTATCCAGATGGTTTTGATATGACCATCACGGTGCCATCTAACTATCAGTTCCATGTGGATACCGCGCAGGTGATTGTGGAAGAATTAAAACAGGCGAATATTAGGGCAAAGATTAATCTGGTAGAATGGGGGACTTGGCTCTCGGATGTATATCGGGGAAGACAGTATCAGAGTACTGTGGTAGGTCTGGATTCCGACCTTGCTCCAAAGGATCTGCTGGATCGCTATCAGAGCACGGCGCGGAATAATTTTGTAAGTTTTTCGGATGAGGAGTATGATCAAGTGCTGGAGGAAGCGATGGCAAGCATCGACCGTGCGGAAAAGGTAGAAAAATATCAGAGACTGCAGCAGATACTTGCCGAGAAGGCGGCATCCGTTTACATTCAAGATCCGGCAAAGTTGGTTGCAATCAGAAAGGATCTTGGCGGCTATGAATTTTATCCAGTTTATGTGCTGGATATGGCAGTAATTTATTATAAATAGAGTGGATACAGAAGGGCGGGATGCAGGTTGAAACAGATAGGAAAGAAAACAATCACTCTCATTATTACATTGTTGTTAATATCATTGGCTGCATTCCTTGCCTTTCAGGTGATACCGGGCGATCCATCCTTGTCAGTGCTTGGCATGGACGCCACGGAACAACAGATTGCAGCTTATCAAAAGCAGATGGGGCTTGACAGACCTTTGCCCGTTCGGTATGTAAGCTGGGTGTTGGATTTTGTCAGAGGGGATCTGGGCGAGTCCTATCATTACGGCACACCTGTCAGCGGACTGCTTGGAGATAAACTTCCCGTAACGCTGGCGCTTACCGTTGTCAGCTTTCTATTTATTTTGGGGCTGTCGATACCATTTGGAATTTTGATGGCAAGATTTGCCGATACAAGATTTGGCAGGCTGATGAATGTTATCAATCAGACGCTGATGTCAGTGCCCTCCTTTTTTCTTGGAGTGCTGTTGATTCTGCTATTTGGTTTGATGCTAAAATGGTTTACACCGGGAGAATACATTAGTTATACAGAGAGCATGACAGGATTTTTGCTGTATCTCATCGCTCCTGCGGCGGCGATAGCGATACCAAAGACAGCGATGGTGATCAAGTTTTTAAGAAGCTCTGTATTGGAGCAAAAGAAAAAAGATTATGTAAGAACGGCATATAGCAAGGGAAATACAGATAACAGAGTTCTTTTTATCCATGTGCTAAAGAATTCTTGTATTCCTGTAATTACAATATTGGGGATGATAATAGCCGATACGATGGCGGGAAGTATTGTGGTGGAGCAGGTTTTCAATCTTCCCGGTGTGGGAAGGCTTCTAGTGTCCTCCATCGGCTACAGGGATTATCCAGTTGTACAGGCAATTATTGTATATATTGCTTCTGCGGTTGTGATTGTAAACTTTATCGTAGATATGCTGTACAGGCTAGCTGACCCGCGCATACGTGAGGAATAGGCGGCGGATGATGGAGGCTTTCTATGAAGTATTTCAGGAAACATAGCAAGAAAAAGAACACGGCAATGGCAGCGGGAATTCTAATCAGTGCAGCGCTGTTTGTCGTGATGATGATAGGAATTTTTTATACTCCCTATGAGTCCAGCAAAATGAATGGTGCGGAGAAATTTATGGCGCCGTGCATACGGCACCTGATGGGAACGGATAATTTTGGTCGTGATATATTTAGCCGGGTGCTGGAGGGGCTGGGCACCACATTTTTTGTTGCGGTGTCTGTGACTCTTTTTGGGAGCTTATTTGGCGTGCTTCTTGGTGCAGTGACGGGATATTTTGGCGGAATAATCGATGAAATACTTATGAGGATAAATGATGCCCTTGTTGCTTTTCCCAGTATCTTGCTGGCACTCGTTTTTATCAGTATTTTTGGAAATAAGGTATATCAGATTATATTGGCGCTGGGAATTATATTTATTCCCAGTTTCGCCCGTATTGTGCGGGGAGAATTTATCAGGCAGAAAGAGCTTGATTATGTGAAAAGTGCAAGATTAATGGGCGCAGGGCATGTTCGCATTATGTTTCTCCATATTTTGCCCAACACTCTTCCAGCGCTTTTGTCTGCGATCACAGTTGGTTTTAATAATGCTGTGCTTGCGGAGGCAGGCATGAGCTATCTGGGAATTGGAGTACAGCCGCCGGATGCCAGCCTTGGTCGGATGCTGGCAGAGGCACAAGGCTATTTGTTTTCAGCCCCTTGGTACGCTCTCTGTCCGGGCGTGGTGATTATTTTGCTGATACTTGGATTCAGTCTGATCAACGAAGGGTTAGGTGCTTAGAGAAATGGGTAATATGCTTGAGGTTAGAAATTTAGAGGTTTCATTTCCAGATGAAACAGATAGAATAGAGGCAGAGCCAGTCAACAGGGCAGTAAAAGGAATTTCCTTTTCTATGAAGCGAGGGGAGATACTTGCCGTGATCGGGGAATCTGGCTCAGGCAAAAGTATGACCGCACTGAGCATCGCAGGACTTCTTCCAGAGACGGCAGCTTCATCTGGGCAGATTGTTTTTGACGGTTGTGACTTGATGGCCCTCACGAAGAAAGAAAGAAAAGCGATACAGGGAAAAGAGATTTCCATGATCTTTCAGGAGCCTATGACTTCCCTAAATCCTGTGATGAAAGTCGGAAAACAGGTGGAGGAGGTGCTGCGTCTTCACACAAAGTTGGATAAGACAGAAAGGAAAAAGCTGGTTTTAAAAGCACTTGAGGACGCAGGCTTAGATCAGCCAGAAAAGCTGTATCACTCTTATCCCCATCAACTATCCGGCGGGATGCGCCAGCGCGCCATGATCGCGATGGCTATGATATTACAGCCGCAGCTTATGATTGCAGACGAGCCGACGACTGCGTTGGACAAAAGGATTCAAGATCAGATTCTGGCGCTGCTTAAGGAGATCAATGCAAAAAAGCAGATGGGAATACTTTTTATCTCCCATAATCTGGAGGTGGTGAAAGATTTCTGTGACAGAATTTTGGTTATGTATGAGGGGAAGGTTGTGGAGGAAGGAACACCAGAGGAGATTTTCTATCATCCAAGAGAAGATTACACCAAGCGTCTGTTGGCATCTATACCAGAGGGAAAAAGAACCATAGGAACCGCTCATACGAACAGAAAGAAAGTTCTCTCGGTTGAACATCTCAATGTGTATTACCCAGAGAAAGGCGGAAAACTGAAACAGGTGATCTACGATGCCAATTTTGCCATCTACGAGCGTGAGATCGTGGGATTGGTGGGAGATAGCGGCGGGGGAAAATCATCACTGTCCAAGGCGATTCTTGGGCTGAACATCCATACAGACGGAGTGATCCAGCACAATACAGAACATCCTCAGATGGTGTTTCAAGACCCATATGGCTCACTCAATCCCGTTCGATCCATTGGGTGGATTCTGGAGGAGCCTCTTCGAATACAGAGAAAGCTAACAAAAAAGGAGCGCAGAGAGCAGGTCCAAGAAATGCTTGAGCGAGTTGGATTAGATAAATCCTATCTCACTCGCCGGCCCGGCGAGTTAAGTGGGGGACAGAGGCAAAGGGTGGGCATCGCGCTGGCACTTATCTTAAAATCTCGCTTTATTATCGCAGACGAGCCAGTATCCGCGCTGGATGTGACAATCCAAGCACAGATTCTGTCATTGCTCAAGGAGCTTGGGAAAGAATATGGACTTTCCTATCTATTTATTTCACATGATATGGCGGTAATTAACGAAATGTGTGACAGAATTCTCAGACTAGAGGATGGGAGAATCTATGAAGAAAAATAGGTATGGCATCACTGATTTTTTGGTAAAACATTTTGTGAAAGATTATGATAAATACGAAGAGCCTGCTGTACGCACGGCATATGGGCTGTTTGCCAGCACAGTTGGCATATTGTGCAATGTGTTCTTATTTCTGATAAAGCTGAGTGTCGGGCTTATCCTGCGAAGCGTGTCCGTGACAGCAGATGCCTTTAATAATCTTTCTGATGCAGCGTCCTCCATTATTGGCTTTGTCGGTGTAAAGATGGCGAGCAAGCCCGCAGACAAGGATCACCCTTTTGGACATGGCAGAATTGAGTATATTGCGGCCTTGATTGTGTCCTTTCTTATTATCGAGGTAGGCATGACATTCCTCAAAAATTCCTTCCAAAAGATTCGAAATCCAGAAACCATACTCTTCCATGCAGCGCTGGTTGGTATATTGGCGGCATCTGTTTGTATAAAGCTTTGGCTTGGTTTATTGAACAAGCGGCTTGGCAAGCGAATCAACAGTTCTGTGATGAAGGCGACGGCGGCGGACGCATTTGGCGATGTAATGACAACTACTACAACGATTGTATCCTTGTTGATCTGCCATTTTAGCGGAAAAAATATAGATGGCTTTGTGGGGCTGGTTGTCTCTCTGCTTGTAATCTGGTCGGGGATCAACATAGCGAAGGACACACTGGCGCCGTTGATTGGAGAGGCGGTGGACCCTGAGCTTTGCAGACAGATTGTAGAACTGGTGGAAGGCTACGACGGAATTCTTGGCACACATGATCTGATAGTGCACAGTTATGGACCATCAAAAAGCATGGCGTCTATTCATGCAGAGGTATCAAATCAAGCAGCGATAGAGGAGTCTCACGAAATTATTGATCGGATAGAGCGAGAGGTGGCAAGAAAGCTCAATATAATGCTGGTGATCCATATGGACCCCGTGGAGACAGAGGACGCACAGGTATTGCAGCACAAGCAGCTAGTCAAACAGGTTTTGTCAGATATAGACCCAGCGATTAGCTTTCATGATTTTCGCATGATCCGTGGGCAGAAGCAGATAAACCTGATCTTTGATTTGGTGGTGCCCTATGAATATAAAAAATCAAGGCAGACAAAGCTTCAGGAGCAGATTGCAGAGGAGATAAGAAAAAAGGATGAAAGGTGTCAGTGTGTGATAACTGTGGAAAATAGTTATACACCAGAAAGATAGTATTAATTTTATATAGTCATTTTCGAGAAAGGTCCGCATAGCCAGCGCAGCTATTTCCTCCGTCACCC
>CAMWWW010000142.1 GCA_947178015.1 uncultured Clostridia bacterium | reverse complement strand
GGGAAAAGCAGCAGAAAATAATTCTTTGGTAAAAAAAGATAATATTTCAAACAAATATCATGGATTTCATTTATTGAAAAGCAGCAAGCGGTACAGAACTCTGCGGAGTTTTTGCCGCTTGTTCTTCTTGCTTTTTATTCCTTCTGTTCTTTTGGCGACCGCAGTGTTCCTGATGCGCGGCAATGGTAAGCCTCCTTCTATTCCGGCGGATTGCAATGAAACGGATGCGTTTCGCACCATGTATCTGACAGGAGGTGTGATGGGATGTGTCGATAGCTTGGCGGAGCAGTCGGATGATAGCCGTTATCGGATTCTTGCCGTTCTTATGGCTTCTTCTAGTTTTTTTACAGAAAAGAGACAGGGAAAGTTACCGATTAGCTTGGAGGAGTACGATAAGCGGAAAGCGTATTATGAAGACAGACAGAGTGAGGAGCTGCTTACTTTAGAGCAGGCGTATCAAACCATTTTATCAGATCTTGTATATTTTCCAGTGATGAAAAGCAATAAACTTGACGGGCTTGGGGTGTCTTATGTGGATTCATGGTATGCCGAGCGGGCTTATCAGGATACCAAACATGCGCATGAGGGAACCGATCTTATGGCGCTGAATAACCAGAGGGGGTATTATCCTATCGTCAGCATGACGGATGGTGTGGTGGAGAATCTGGGGTGGCTGGAAAAGGGCGGATACCGCGTGGGGATTCGAAGTCCTCATGGGGCATATGTTTATTATGCGCATCTGTATCGTTATGCGGAGGGGCTGGAAAAGGGGGATACGGTAAAAGCAGGGCAGTTGCTTGGATTTATGGGAGATTCGGGATACAGCAAGGTGGAGGGGACGGTTGGAAAGTTTGATGTACATCTGCATCTGGGAATTTATCTGAAAACAGAGCATTTTGAAGAAATCAGCGTAAATCCATATTATATTTTAAAATTGGTGGAAAAGAATGTCTGCACAGGAGATTATTGATTTGACAAGGGAAAAAAGAATCGATATAATCAAAGGATAATGTATAAAAGAGGAAGGCAACGATATGCGTCTTGATAAATTTCTTTCTGATATGGGTGCTGGCACGCGCAGAGAGGTAAAGGATGCCATTCGAAAGGGGAATGTTTGCTTGAATGGCTCTCCGGTAAAGAGGCCGGAGACACAGGTGGGCGAGTCTGACGTGGTTTTGTGGAATGGGAAGCCAATCGCTTACACGGCAATGGAATATTTTATGCTTTATAAGCCCTCTGGTATTTTGTCCGCTTCTAGGGATAAGAAGGCAGCGACGGTGGTGGATCTGATTACAGAGAAGAAGCGCAGGGATCTGTTTCCGGTGGGAAGGCTGGATAAGGATACGGAGGGACTTCTTCTTATCACAAATGATGGAGCGCTTTCGCATCGGCTGCTCTCACCGAAGCATCATGTGCCTAAGGTATATTTTGTCAAGGTGGATGGAAGGATAACAGAGGAGATGGCGGAGCGATTTTTAAAGGGGCTTGTGGTGGATAAGGAGTTCACGGCGCTTCCTGCGAAGCTGCGGATAGTGAGGAGCAGCAAGGAGGCTTCGGAGGCGGAGCTTACCATCTATGAGGGAAAATTTCATCAGGTGAAGCGGATGTTTGCGGCGGAGGGGCTTACCGTGACGTATCTGAAAAGGCTTTCTATGGGCAGTTTAAGGTTGGATGAGTCGCTTGGAAAAGGGGGTTTTCGCGCGCTTACCAAGGAGGAGCTTGCAGGGCTTTATAAAGATATGGAGGCTTATATATGAATATGTTGGCAGGCATAAAAGCGGTGATTTTTGATCTGGATGGAACATTAGTGGATTCTATGTGGATGTGGAAGTCCATCGATAAGGAATATTTAGGCAGATTTGGTCTTTCAGTTCCTCCGGATCTGGCAGGCGCTATAGAGGGCATGGGCTTTTCTGAGACAGCGCGGTATTTTAAGGAGCGTTTTCAGCTTGAGGACAGCGTGGAGCAGATTAAAAAAAGCTGGAATGAGCTGGCATGGGAGAAGTATAAGAATCAGGTTCCTTTAAAGGATGGGGTGGAAGAGCTGCTTGCGTATTTGAGAGAACGGCGGATCTCCATGGCGATCGCCACAAGCAATTCAAGAGAGCTGGTGGAGATGGTGACGAGGGAGCGCAAGGTGGATTCTTATTTTTCCGCTATTTTAACGAGCTGTGATGTTGCGAGGGGAAAGCCTTTTCCTGATGTGTATTTGATGGCAGCGGAGAGAATTCAGGCAAGGCCAGAGGAGTGTCTGGTGTTTGAGGATATTGTACATGGCATTATGGCAGGCAAAAGCGCGGGTATGAAGGTGTGCGCTGTGGAGGATCTGTATTCGAAGGCGCAGGAGGAGAAAAAGAGAGAGCTTGCAGACTATTATATTGTAAGCTATCGGGAAATACTAGAGCATGTCTGAACATTATTTTCTGGCAGAGATGATTTTTTAGACATGTTCTTGCTCAGGGGAGAGGATTATGGTTGCAGAACAGGGATTTTTGCCGCTTAGCCGCGCGGATATGGAGGCACGCGGCTGGGATATGGTTGATTTTGTCTATGTAATTGGGGATGCGTATGTCGATCACCCATCCTTTGGACATGCCATTATCAGTCGGGTGTTGGAGGCGCATGGCTATCGGGTGGGCTTACTTGCACAGCCGGACTGGCGCGATCCAGAGAGCATAACGGTCTATGGAAAACCGCGGCTTGGATTTCTCGTGACGGCGGGAAATATGGATTCTATGGTAAACCATTACAGCGTGTCAAAGAAACGGCGGGAAATGGATGCTTTTACGCCCGGCGGAGTGATGGGAAAGCGTCCTGATTATGCGACGGTGGTATATTGTAATTTAATACGGAGAACTTATAAAGAAAGCCCTATCTTGCTAGGTGGGATAGAGGCAAGTCTTCGAAGATTGGGGCATTATGATTATTGGTCCAATAAGGTCAAGCGATCGATTCTTCTGGATTCGCAGGCCGATCTGCTGATGTACGGCATGGGTGAGCGATCGGTTGTCGAGATTGCAGATGCGCTTGTGAGCGGGCTGTCGGTGAGGGATATTACTTTTGTAGATGGCACCGTTTATAAAACAAAGTATGCGGAGAATATCTATGATGCTGTGATGCTTCCTTCTTTTGATGAGATAAGCGGGGATAAGAGGGTATATGCAAAAAGCTTTTATACGCAGTATTGTAATACCGATCCCTTTGTGGGGAAACGGCTGGTTGAGCCTTATCCCAATTCTGTGTATGTGGTGCAGAATCCGGCATCCAAACCGTTGTCGCAGATGGAGATGGATGATGTTTATGCCCTGCCATACCAGAGAACGTATCATCCTTCTTATGAGGCGGCGGGAGGTGTGCCCGCGATCCGCGAAGTCAAGTTTAGTTTAGTCAGCAATCGCGGCTGTTTTGGCGGATGCAGCTTCTGTGCATTGACCTTTCATCAGGGACGCATTATACAGACAAGAAGCCATGCGTCCATTATCGAGGAGGCGAAGCTTCTTAGCAAGGACAAGGAGTTTAAGGGCTATATTCATGATGTGGGCGGCCCCACGGCTAATTTCCGCCATCCTGCTTGTGAGAAGCAGCTTGAAAAAGGAGCCTGCCAGAAGAAACAGTGTTTGTTTCCCGCTCCCTGTAAAAATTTGACGGTCGATCATAAGGATTACCTTACTCTTCTTCGGAAGCTGCGGGAGCTTCCCGGTGTGAAAAAGGTATTTATCCGTTCTGGAATCCGTTTTGATTATGTGATGGCGGACAAGGAGGAGACATTTATAAAGGAGCTTTGCAGTTATCATGTGAGCGGGCAGCTTAAGGTCGCGCCGGAACATGTTGCCGATCCGGTGCTTGCGCGCATGGGAAAGCCAGAAAACAGTGTATATCGGGCATTTGCAGAAAAATATAAGAAGATCAATGAGAAGCTTGGTTTAAAACAGTATCTGGTTCCCTATCTGATGTCCTCTCATCCGGGATCGACGTTAAAGGAAGCGGTGGAGCTTGCGGAATATCTGCGGGATCTTGGCTATATGCCGGAGCAGGTGCAGGACTTTTATCCTACACCGTCGACCATCTCCACTTGTATGTACTATACAGGACTGGATCCCCGCACGATGGAGCCGGTGTATGTTCCTGTAAATCCGCACGAAAAGGCGATGCAGCGCGCGCTGATCCAGTATCGGAATCCTGCCAATTATGATCTGGTGCTTGAGGCTTTGAAAAAGGCGGACAGGATGGATTTGGTCGGCTTCGGGAAAAACTGTCTGATACGTCCGCAGAAGGCGGCGAAGCGCCTGCAAGAACAGCGGCAGAGACAGCGGGAAGAAGGAAAAAGACAGGCGCCGGCCAAAAAGAAAACCATCCGCAATGTGCATAAAAAGAAGGCAAAAAAGAATAAATAGGAGATAATGTGAAAAATATATTTTTCACACGACAATATGTGTCTGCGCGCTGCTTGCAACAAAATTGCTTTAGGCGCAAAAAGCAGCGCAGAAATGAGGATTAAAATGGCAAATAATTTAAAAATAGCTATTGTAACAGGGGCTTCCTCCGGGATAGGAAGGGAGTTTGTAAGGCTTCTTGATAAGGAGCTAATAAGCTTGGATGAAATCTGGGTGATTGCCAGAAGAGAGGAGCGCTTAAAGGCGCTGGCGAAAGAGGTTGGGACAAAACTTGTTCCAATTGAAATGGACATTACCAGCAAGGAGGCAGTGGGCGTTCTGGCATATTTATTAAAGGAAAAGAAACCGGCAGTTAAGTTTTTAATTAATTGTGCAGGCTTTGGGAAAATAGGGCGCGTGACGGCACTTCCCGTGGAAGGGCAGCTCTCGATGGTAAAGGTAAATTGTCTTGCTTTGACGGAGCTTACCTTGATGGTACTTCCTTATATGGCGAAAAAATCCCGCATAATACAGATGGCATCTGCGGCGGCATTTCTTCCACAGCCGGGCTTTGCCGTATATGCCGCAACCAAGTCCTATGTATTAAGCTTTTCAAGGGCGCTCAATAATGAGCTGTCCAACACCGGCATCCGCGTGACCGCCGTGTGTCCGGGACCGGTAAACACAGAGTTTTTTGATCTGGCGGAGCAGACCGGTTCCATACCAGTCTATAAAAAACTTGTGATGGCAGATCCAGAAAAGGTAGTGAGAAAAGCATTTTATGATTCTGTGGCGGGAAAAAGTATGTCCGTATATGGTGGTACGATGAAAGCGCTACATGTGCTCGCCAAGCTTTTGCCGCATGAGTTTATGTTTAACTTCATATAGGGAATGAAAAGAAGATGAAACCAATAAACAAAGGACAATTTGAATATATAAAAAACAAAAAAAGACAGAGAGCGATTGTCTGTGCGGTCTGCTTTCTTCTCGTGCTTGCCGTGTTTTTGACAGGATATTTTTCTACTGGAAGCCGGGAGAATATCTTGACGGTTATGGCGATTCTGGGCGTGCTGCCCGCCGCCAAGTTTGCTGCGACCTTATGCATGATGCTTCCCTATCATTCGCAAGCAAGGGAGGAGTATGATAAAATAGCGGAGGCTTCTGGGGAGTCGATTTTGTATGTTGACATGCTTCTCTCCACGGAGAAAAAAGTGCTGCCAACGGATTTTATTGTTATTCGGGGAGGAACCGTCTGCGGTTTGGCGACTTCCCCCAAATACGACGTAGGGTATGCGCAGGACTATCTTGTAGGAATGTTAAAAAAGCACGGCATTAAGGCCAACGTCAAGATTTTTACGGATAGAGGAAAATTTTTAAAACGTGTAAAGGAGCTTGCAGCACTGGATGTGGATGAGAAGCAGAGCGTGCGGGACGAGAGAACGGCGTCGCTGATGCTTACACTGGTATTGTAGGCAGGAGTAAAAGAAATGCAGATAATAGTGGTAAAAGAGAATGAAAAAGGACAGCGGCTGGATAAGCTGCTGTCCAAATATCTGAATAGGGCGCCAAAAGGTTTTCTATATAAGATGCTTAGAAAGAAAAATATTACACTAAACGGCGCGCGTGCGGAAGGTTCCGAGCTGCTTTTAAGCGGGGATGAGATTCGGCTGTTTTTGTCAGATGAGACGATAGAGAAATTTCGGGAAAGCGTGAAGGCAGATGTTGTGGAGATGGAGCAAGATATTATCTATGAGGATAAAAATCTGCTTCTTTTCAATAAACCGGCGGGGATTCTCTCTCAGAAGGCAAAGGACACCGATATTTCAATGGTAGAAATTCTGATCTCGTATCTAGTGAAGAAGGGGGAGCTGACCCAAAAACAGCTAGAGAGTTTTCGGCCATCTATCTGCAATCGTCTGGACAGAAATACGACAGGACTTTTGGCAGCAGGAAAAACACTTTCTGCTCTTCAGATGCTATCC
>CAMWWW010000141.1 GCA_947178015.1 uncultured Clostridia bacterium | reverse complement strand
CGCTTAGTGAAAAACGTAGCGGACGGTAAGCGAGAGCGGGGTGACGGAGGAAATAGCTGCGCTGGCTATGCGGACCTTTCTCGAAAATGACTATATAAATAACTCTTACCGAAACTTATGCATTTTAATATAATAAGTCAGCATCAGTGGAATATCTGCGCCAATCCATGCGATCGGTCCGGCAAGGCATATCCCAAGATATCCAAGGCGATCTGTTAAGTAAAATGCCACAAACGCTCTCATCACAAGCTCTGCCACACCCGCCATCATGGGCATAAAGCCGTCTCCCATTCCCTGAAGTGTATTGCGGTAGATAAAAATTAATCCCAGCGGAATAAAGAAGATTGCAATTGTATTTAGATATTCTTGTGCATATGCCAAAACCTCTGGCTGATCCCCCGTGATAAATAACGAAACAAGCGCACTTCCCCCAAACACGACAAGCAGGCTGCCAAGTATGCAAAAAACACAGGAAATCAGGACACAGCGATTCACACCTTTTCGAATTCTGTCCATTCTTCCAGCTCCAAGATTCTGCCCTGTGTAGGATGCCATGGTCGTGCCAAACGTCACCGCGGGCTGAGTGGCAAGCTGTTCTGCCTTGCAGGCCGCCGTATAAGCTCCCACAACAGTAGAACCAAAACTATTGATGGCCCCCTGTAAAATCATGGTACCAATCGCTGTAATGGAAAACTGCAGCGCCATTGGAATCCCCACTCTCATTAGCTGAAAGGCACTGTGATGGCTGTAGGATAATTCCTCCTTCTGAAATCGAAGAATGGGAAAACGTGCTCGGATGTAAACAAGACAAAGTACTGCTGACACGGCCTGTGAAATTACTGTAGCATAAGCTGCACCGGCAACACCAGATTGTAAAGTCACGATAAAAAACATATCCAGTGCAATATTTAACACCGAAGAAACAATCAGAAAATATAGCGGCGTCTTGCTGTCTCCCAACGCACGCAGTATTCCTGCAAGCAGATTATAAAACATCGTCGGCAATATCCCTGCAAATATTACAATAATATAAAGCGCCGCCTCATCAAAAATATCCTCTGGCGTATTCATTAAGGCAAGCATTGGTCTGGTCAGACAGATAGTCAGTACCGTAAGCATTGCTGAGAGAATGAATCCAAGGTACACCGACATCGCCACATAATGCCTAAGTCCCCTCTCATCTCCTGCGCCAAAACGTTGTGCCGCCAACACGGAAAATCCACTGGTAATACCCATAATAAACCCCAGCACCAGAAAAGAAAGCGAGCCTGTCGAGCCAACTGCCGCCAGTGCCTGCACCCCTAAAAACCTGCCCACAATAATAGTATCTACCATACTATAAAGCTGCTGGAATATATTTCCAATCAAAAGTGGGATAGAAAACGCCAAAATGAGACGAGCTGGGCTGCCCTCCGTCATATCCTTAACCATATCATATTCCCTCCTTGGACCTTGAAGTTATCCTTGTCATTTTTCTTGCGCCACAATTGTGAGCTGCGGCAAAAAGACAAACAAACATATCTTACTGGATTTTTGTATCCTTGTAAATAGATGATTTTTACAAAAATCTGAGAAAAAATAGCGAAAAACGATTAAAAATATGAATGATAGTTAAATTTTATGAAATTTATTTTACAGAGGTTCCATTGTAGGCTTTGGGCTTGTTTGGTATGATGATAGTAACATAGACGAACCATTATAAAAGGAGATTTTTTATGTCATTAGGAAAAGTAATTAGAAAATACAGAAAGATTAGGAATCTCACACAGGAAGAGATGGCAGGACGTCTTGGCGTAACAGCTTCGGCAGTGAATAAGTGGGAAAATGAGAATTCCTATCCAGATATTACACTTATAGTGCCGATTGCCAGATTATTAGAGATTTCATTAGATACGCTGTTGTCATTTCATGAAGATTTGACAAGGGAGGAAATAAACGAGATTGTTCGTGAAGTGGATGTGAAATTAAAAGAAGAATCCTATGATACGGCTTTTCAGTGGGCGAAGAAAAAGTTGGAGCAATATCCAAATTGTAAACCATTAATCTTAAATATTGCAGTTATTTTTGACGCACAGCGCATAGTGCAGGACGTGTCTAATAAAACCGATTATGATGAATATATAGGCTCTTTGTACATTCGTGCGTTGGATAGTGAGGATGAGACAATACGCATTAGAGCAGCCGATTTGCTGGTTGGGTTTTATATGAGAAAGAAACAATATCAGCAAGCAGAAAAGTATCTTGAATATTTTTCTATACAAAATCCAGAAAGAAAAAGAAAACAAGCTCAAATTTACGCTGAAACAGGACGGATAAAGGAAGCATATAAAGCGTATGAAGAGCTTTTGTTTTCGGATTATCGGAGGGCAAGTATGGAACTGCATGGCATGTATATGCTTGCCTTACAGGACAGCGACAGGGAAAAAGCGCATAGATTTGTTGAGAAACAAAAGGAATTGGCAAGATGTTTTGAAATGGGGAAGTATTATGAGATTTCAAGTGAGCTGGATCTTTTGACAATAGAAAAAGATGCCGATTCCATCGTTATTTGTATGGAAGAAATGCTTTCTAATATAGAGCATATTGGAGATTTTAGAAAAGCGTTGCTTTATGAACATACGGATTTTAAGGAAATAAGAGAGGACTTTATAGCAAAGATAAAGGAAAATTTGCTGAAATGCTTTCGTGATAAAGAAAAGTATGGATTTTTAAAAAATGACGAGAGATGGCAGAGGTTAGTGGAACAGGAATAAAACATAATGGTTTGCGTTATGCGATGAATTGTGTGAAAATCCAGACTCAGAAGAGTCTGGATTTTTTGTAACGTCCGCCCTGTTTGCCGGACAGATGTTCTAAAATAAAGCTGCGAATCTGTTCGGGCTGTCCGGGGTCCATATCTTTTTTGGAAAATACTAATACAAGTCGGTCCTTATTGTATAACAGAAGATAATCCTTTAATTCCCACAAAGTGTTGACATCCTCCCAGTGAGTCATATCAAGCTTTTGCATCTCCATTCTATCAGCGAGGATGCCATTGTTCATAAAAGTGTACTCAGTTTTGGCAATGTCAGCGGGGCTTCGGAATTTTAAGTGCTTTTTTATCTTAAAGGAAAATCCGATTACGCTGTACAAGGGATAGAGCATAATAAGGATAAAGATCCACCAAAATGGGCCCGGATTGGTGTAGAGGAAATACAAGGCCCCCGCAGTGGGAATAAACAATGTGACAAGCAAGGTTTTGTTTTGGATATAACGGTTCCACAAAGTGATCTTTGTATAATCCTTTCCATCTGGTTTAAAGGTAGAGGTAAATCGTATTACGTTCATTTGGCTTCCTCTCTTTTGCGCAAGTTGATTCTTCTATTATAACACAGGAATCCATTTGTGACAGCATATTTTATGAATTTTACAAAAATTTAAGAAGTGGATGGGCTAGGCATCTTGCACTTTTTTGGGATTATGATAAAATTAGAGACGGACAGAGAGTTCACGATGGATGTGTATGATATTCATGCAGCGCCATCATAGTCTGTGGTATGGGGGTAAATATGATTTATGTAACGGCAGATATACATGGCTATTATGAAGCTTTTTTGCATTTGTTGCGTGAGATTGATTTTTCACAGAGAGATTTTCTGTATGTGATTGGAGATACGATTGACAAGGGACCAGAGTCCTTCCGTGTGCTGGAACACATTATGAATACAGAGAATATGGAGCTGATTTTGGGAAATCATGAAGAATTTCTTCTGGAAGGATTAAAGAGCCGTGTGTATGGAAAGCGGAATTTTATTGATATGGAGCTGTGGTTCAAGCATGGTGGGGAGGAGACTTTTGAGGAGTACAACAGAATGTCAGCAGAACAGCAGCAGAGGATTTTCCGCTTTTTAAGCACCAGACCACTCTATCAGATTCTTGGCAGCACTGTGCTGGTGCACGGTGGAGTCATTCCCAAGAAGAAACAGTATTCTTCGTGGAGAGAGCTGATGGAGGAGCAGGACAGGCAGACTCTTCTGTGGGCGAAGGAGGAGTTTTTAATGCATCCATTTGATATTAATCTGGAGGGAAGGGTGATCTTTGGTCATACGCCTACCTCTGAGATACAAAGGGTGCGGGGAGAGAAGCAGACGCCGGGTGTTGTCTGGCGGAATGGAAAACGTATGGGAATTGATGGGGGTTATTTATTTGGAGGCAGGCTAATAGCTATTTGCCTTGATAATGATAGGATATATTATGTGAAATAGGAGGGAATCATGGAAGGAGCAAAGGAAAAGAAGAAGGATCTTGAGAGAATCGCATGGAACAAGTATGATGATGCGAAGATGGAGGAAGTGATGCGCTATAATGATGGATATAAGGCGTATATCTCCACCTGTAAGACCGAAAGAGAGTGTGTGAAGGAGGCAATCCGCTTGGCGGAGGAAAAAGGCTATCAGGATCTGAAAAAGTGGATCGCTGAGGGCAAAACGGCAAAGGCCGGCGATAAACTTTATTACAATAATATGGATAAGGCGCTGGTGCTGTATTTGGTAGGTGAGGAGCCGCTTGAGAAGGGAATGAAGATTCTAGGAGCACATATTGATTCTCCAAGACTTGATTTAAAGCAGAATCCATTGTATGAAGATACTGGCATGGCTATGCTGGATACACATTATTATGGCGGTATTAAGAAATACCAGTGGGTGACGCTTCCGCTTGCACTGCATGGTGTGGTAGTGAAAAAGGATGGAACGAAAGTAGAGGTAAATATTGGCGACAATCCCGGTGATCCGGTGGTTGGTATATCGGATCTGCTGGTACATCTGTCAGCCAGCCAGATGGATAAAAAGGCTTCGAAGGTAGTGGAGGGTGAAGATCTGAATATCCTGATTGGAAGCATCCCGCTAAAGGGAGAAGAAAAGGATTCGGTAAAGGCAAATATTTTAAAGCTTCTTATGGAGAAATATAATTTTGAGGAGGAGGATTTCCTTTCCGCTGAAATTGAGTGTGTTCCTGCCGGCGAGGCGAGAGACTATGGACTTGACAGAAGCATGGTGATGGGATATGGGCATGATGATAGAGTATGTGCGTATACTTCCCTGACAGCACTGTTGGAGCTTGATAAGACGGACAGAACATGTGTCTGTCTTCTGGTAGATAAGGAGGAGGTTGGAAGCACTGGAGCTACTGGTATGGAGTCAAGATTTTTTGAAAATTCTGTGGCGGAGCTGATGGATCGTATGGGGGATTATTCAGAGCTTAAGGTAAGAAGAGCACTTCAGAATTCTCAAATGCTTTCTTCCGATGTGAGCGCGGCATTTGATCCAAATTATCCATCCGTAAATGAGAAGAAAAATACGGCGTATTTTGGAAGAGGTTTGACCTTTAATAAATATACAGGAGCAAGAGGAAAGAGCAGCTCGAATGATGCGAATCCTGAGTATATCGCAAGGCTGCGAGCGGCGATGGAAAAACATCAAGTTTCCTTCCAGACAGCAGAGCTTGGAAAGGTAGATGAGGGCGGCGGCGGAACAATCGCGAAATATGTGGCGGTATATAATATGGAAGTGATTGACAGTGGAGTTGCCGTACTGAATATGCACGCACCTTGGGAGATAGTGAGCAAGGCAGATGTATATGAAGCAAAGAGAGGGTATGTGGCATTTTTAAAAGAGATGTAATATGCGTTTGATTTCTTTCGGAAATCATTTAAAGAAAATATCCCTGAGAGAAAAATCCATACAAAACATATAGATTCAGGTTTTGTATGGATTTTTGTAATGTTATATTCCATATTCAGATAGGAGTTTTTGCTGAAAATCTCTATTATTAGCAGAACGTTCTAAATCATCATAGCGTTTATGCTGAAGTAGTAAGGTATTGAGTTTGTTAATACGTTCTGCTTCGAATTCTCTTCCTTGCTGCTCCCCAAGTTGAATTCCGCGTTGTTCTGCTTCAAATAAAAGCTGGTTATGATCACGGATCGCTTTTTCTCTTGCTTCATATTCTAGGCGTTTTTCTTTATTTTGGCTGATAATTTGTAATTGTTGATAGGCGCTTCCAATGTAGGGGTCCTTTTCTGCTAACATATCAAACTCCTCCTTTCGTTCTGCATTAATAAATTTAGCCCATAGAAGGATATTGTTGTGAGCTTCTTTTAGTTCCTTGGGCAATTTGGGTAGTTCCACAAGGTGGAATTCCATTTTATTAGAATATATTGTATGACGTGTATCTTCACGTATGTGGAAGCAGGAATAGAATTCTTCGTTTTCTGGAAATAATACAAAGTCTATAATACTAATATTAACACATTTTTTAAATACAGAATAGTCCTGTCCAGATGAAATTTGTTCGGTATACATCTTAGCCACATAAAATAAAGA
>CAMWWW010000140.1 GCA_947178015.1 uncultured Clostridia bacterium | reverse complement strand
ATATTATTGCACATGCAGTGGCGATCGTCGGCGGATTTCTTATGACCTTGGTGCTTGGCAGATTTATGGATAAGGCTCCGGCAGAGCAAAGTGCGGCAGGGAAATCTTTTTCCGAGACGGCAAAAGAAGCAGAGAAGGAGACATCGAACGCGGCTGAGACAAAAAAGGCTGTAGTAGAACAAGAAGTGTTTTTTGGTTATGCAGAGGGAAAGCAGATTGCAATAGAGGATGTAAAGGATGAAACCTTTGCTGGGAAGGTGCTGGGCGATGGCATTGCGGTTCTTCCCACTGTCGGCAAGGTTTATGCGCCGGCGGACGGGACGATCGTCAGCATTTTTGAGACAAAACACGCACTTTGTTTTGCAAGCAATTATGGGACGGAAATTCTGATTCACATTGGTGTGGATACTGTCAATTTAAAAGGAAAATATTTTACGGCACATGTCAAAGATGGGGATACTGTAAAGAAGGGGCAATTATTGATTGCATTTGATAAGGAGCAGATTGAGAAGGCTGGATACGACACGGCGATTCCTATGATATTTACCGATCTTCCTGATGACAAGAGGCTAATTAAGGCGGCGCCCGGACCGATGACAAGAAATACAGAAACGGTTACTGTCAGCAGGGGATAATGCTGTGGGTATGTGGAGGTGTAGCGATGCAGGAAAATGGGAAGGAAATAAGTAAGGATAGAAGATTGATTTTTTTTGACATTGATGGAACCTTAGTCGCGGATCTTTCTAAGCCTTCCAAGTTGACGAGAGAAGCGATAGAAAAGACGCGGGCGAAGGGGCATAAAGTGTTTCTGTCGACAGGAAGAAATACAGCCATTATCGGCGAGGATATTCTTGCAATAGGATTTGACGGCATGGTTGCCAGCGCCGGAGGACATGTGGAGGCGGAAGGGAGGGTGCTGTTTGACAGCCTCCTCCCAGAAGAATTGATACAGGAATGTTTGTCCGTGTTCCACGCACATGGGGTATATTGTCGGATAGAAAGTCCAGAGGGAATCTATACCGATCCACAGATGGAGGAGCTTTTAAAGACAGCGAATCCAGATAAATCCAATTCTGAGCTGATTCGTATGCAGAAGGAGATCGAGGCAGGGATTGCTATTCGGCCTTATAAGGAATATCCGAGAAACGGTGCATATAAAATCTGTTTTACTGCAACCAGTCTCAAGGCGGTGGACGAAACCAAACGCTTTCTGGGCGACCGCTTTGACTATGTGGTGCATCCCTATGGAGAGGCTTCTACCTGTTTTAATGGCGAGATTATCCGAAAAGGGATTGACAAAGGAAAGGGAATGGAGCTTATCTGCCAGTATTATGGAGCGGACATAAAAGATACCATAGCCTTTGGCGACAGTATGAATGATTACGCTATGCTAACCTGCGCGGGGATAAGCATTGCCATGGGAAATGCCTGCGAAGAGCTAAAAAGGGCAGCAGATGTGGTGTGCGAGGGAGTGAAAGAGGATGGCGTTTATTATCAGCTTGAAAGAATGAATTTGTTGTAGACAAGTCATATCCTGAGTTGACAAATTTTTGTCAGAGTGCTATATTAATAATAGTTTGTAGTGTGTAACTCATCTGAGGCATTAACTATACATGGCAGGGTATGTATGTGTGTTAATGCCTTTTATATATAAATCAGACTGGTCAGGCGGTTCTATAATAGACCGCATCATGGCAGATCTTGGCACGAAAAGGGGGTGTGCAGGGATAGTATCGAGCAGTTGGTTATATAAGATGAGAAAGAAAGTGATTAGGAGAAAGGAGAAACGATATGAAAAAGTTCAGCTACACAGTAAAGGATGAGGTGGGAATTCATGCAAGGCCGGCAGGGCTTTTAGTGAAGGAGGCAAAGAAGTATTCCAGCAAGGTGACCATTCATAAGGAAGGAAAATCAGCGGATGCAGGGAAGCTGATGGCTGTTATGGCTCTGGGTGTAAAATGTGGGCAGACCGTCGATGTGGAGATCGAGGGAGAGGATGAGGATGCAGCATTTGACGCGCTGAAGGAATTCTTTGAAAGTAATTTATAGATAATAGCACCACAGGGAATGAGGAGGCAGAAGGATATGTTGCAGTTTTCGGGAAAGTCTGTGTACAAGGGAATTGTGCTGGGACCAGTGACAGTATTCGGAAAGCAGGACGATCCGATCCGGCGGAGAAAGATTACGGATGCTGGCGCCGAGATTGAGAGAGTGCAGGCTGCCAATGAGCGGGCAAAGGAGCAGCTTCAGAAGCTGTATGATAAAGCGCTAAAAGAAGTCGGAGAGTCGCACGCTGCTATTTTTGAAGTACATCAGATGATGCTTGACGATGATGATTATTTGGATTCCATACATAATATGATTCAGACGGAGCTTGTCAATGCAGAGTACGCAGTTGCAGTGACAGGGGATAACTTTTCAAAAATGTTCGCTGAGATGGACGACGATTATTTTAAGGCGAGATCCGCAGATGTGAAAGATATTTCCAATCGTCTGGTTCGCATCTTGGAGGGCAAGGAGGAGAGCAGTTTGTCTTCTGAGGAGCCATCGATTATTGTGGCGGATGATTTAAGTCCAAGTGAGACGGTGCAGATGGATAAGGAGAAAATTCTTGCCTTTGTGACTGTGCATGGCTCTACCAATTCCCACACCGCCATCCTTGCCCGCATGATGAATATTCCGGCTCTGATTGGCGTCCCTCTGAATTTAGAAGAGATTCACGATGGAATGACGGCTGTTGTGGATGGTTTTGAGGGTCAGGTGATCTTTGATCCAGATGAGGCTTTGTGCGATAAGGTTAGGGGTCGCATGGAGGAGGAGCGAGAGAAACTAAAGCTTCTGGAAAACTTAAAGGGAAAAGAAAATGTAACACTTGACGGGAAAAAGATCAATATCTATGCAAATATAGGAAGTGTGGGAGATATTGGATATGTGCTGGAAAATGACGCGGGAGGAATTGGCCTGTTCCGCAGTGAGTTCCTGTATCTTGGAAGAGATAATTTCCCAACGGAGGAAGAACAGTTTCTTGCTTACAAACAGGTTGCTCAGATGATGGCGGGCAAAAAGGTGATTATCCGCACGCTGGATATTGGCGCAGATAAGCAGGTGGATTATTTTCATCTTGGAGCGGAGGACAATCCTGCTATGGGATACCGTGCCATCCGCATCTGCTTAAAGCAGCCAGATATCTTTAAGACACAGCTTCGCGCCCTGCTTCGTGCTGCCTCTTATGGAAATATTGCGATTATGTATCCAATGATCACGTCCACATGGGAGGTAGAGCGGATTTATGAGATTGTGAAAGAGGTGCAACAGGAATTAGACAATCTTCAGGTTCCGTACAAGCTGCCAGAGCAGGGGATTATGATAGAGACGCCCGCCGCTGTTATGGTTAGTGATGAGCTTGCGCAGATGGTAGATTTCTTCAGTATCGGCACCAACGATCTGACGCAGTACACGCTTGCGATTGACAGGCAGAACGAAAAGCTGGATGATTTCTACAACCCTCATCACAAGGCAATTCTCAGAATGATCCAGATGGTGGTTGACAGTGCACATAAATATGGAAAATGGGCAGGCATCTGCGGTGAGCTGGGAGCCGATCCAGAGCTTACAGAGGAATTTGTTCGCATGGGAGTGGATGAGTTGTCCGTCGCTCCATCCATGATATTAAAGCTGCGAAAGATTATCAGAGAGCTGGATACCTCAAAGAACGAAATATAGGAACAGTCCGATAGATCACTGTCCGGCAGAAGTTATGTGGGCAGTGGTCTATTTTTGTTATCCTGTCTTATTTGTCATAATAATAACAGAAATGAAAGCTCGAACACGAAACTTGACAAAGAATGAAATCAGTGATACTATACAATTATTTCAGGATGTGAAGTAATATAACGGAAGAGCATTTTTGGAAAGCACGCTCTGACAGGAGTTGTAAAGATGACAAAAGGGAAGGAACAGAACGTAACAGAGGAGCTTTCTCAGCTTGTGATTCATTATATAGAAGAGATTAAGGAAATCATATCCTCTGATATATGGGAAAATATTTTTTTAAATTGTACAAAGAATGAAGTGTTGGTCTTTTGGCTGCTTTACCGCGAGGGAGAGGTCACTATGACAGAATTAGCAGAATATATTCATGTGCCGCTCAACACAGCTTCTGGTATAGTAAATCGGATGGAAAGAAGTGGCTTGCTGGTGAGGATGCGCTCAAAAGAGGACAAAAGAGTGGTACATGTTACATTTAGTGAAAAAGGGAGAACACAGTTTGAGGCGCTGATAGGCGAGCTTTCTTGTTATGGCATAAAGGTGGCCGGCGCTTTTTCGCAGGAGGAGATAGGACTTTTTTTCAAAATGATGTCAAAGACAATAGAGGTATTAAGACAGGAAAACAAAAAAAAGAAACCGACAAAAAAAGTGCGAAAGATTGTAATTGAGTAGATCCAGCTAGATTGCAGACAAATCTATATTCTCATAATGTTTTTTAGGGGCAGCGGATAAGCTGCCTTAGTATAGGATAAATATTTCGAAAGAAGAACTATTCGAAAGTTGAATTATTTTGCTGAGTTTGTGAAAGAAATAGAATATTTAAGGAGGGTTTAGAATGGGAAGAATCTATATTTTTACAGGAAAGGGCGGAGTTGGCAAGAGCAGTGTGGCGGCGGCTCACGCCATAAAAAGCGCGGAGGAAGGGCGGGCGACTTTGCTTGTCAGCACAGATATGGCGCATAATCTGGGCGATATTTTTGAGAGGAGACTGGGAAGAGAGGTGGAAAAGCAAGTGCTGCCCAATCTGGATCTCTATGAGATTGATCCAGATTATGTGATGGAGCAGGATTTTCCTTTTGTGATGGAATATTTGGAGAGATTATTTTCGGATCTTGGCATGGCGGATGCGCCGGAGATTGGGATACTGCCGGGCATGGAGGAGTTGTTTTCTTTATTGAAAATTGCAGAGATTTTCAACAAAGAAAGCTATGAAAGGATTATTGTGGACTGCGCGCCTACGGGGGAAACTTTGTCTCTGTTAAAATTCCCAGAGCTACTTTCGTGGTATATGAAGAAATTGTTTCCAATCGGTAAAGTTGGAGTGCGGGTGCTGGCTCCAATCTCAAAAGCTGTGTTTCAGGTGGAGATGCCAAATCGCCGCGCCATGAATGATATTGAAAAAATGTACCTCAAATTAGCAGAGCTTGAGGAGCTTTTAAAAAACAGGGACATCACTAGCGTCAGGATTGTTGCAATGCCAGAAAAAATGGTGGTGGAGGAGACAAAGCGCAATTATATGTACTTAAATCTTTATAATTTTCATGTAGATGGAATCTATATAAATCGTATTTTGCCGACAGAGATTGAGAATGGTTTTTTTAGCCAGTGGCTTGTGCTTCAAAAAGGCTATATCACAGATTTGAAGGAGTGCTTTGAGGGGCTTCCAATCTATGAAATTCCGTGGTATGACGAGGAACTGAAGGGAGAAGCTGCGATAAGGAGAATAGTGGAGGATGTGCTGGTTGGCAAGGAGGTATTTACAGTAACGCACAGATCGGAGAGAGAGCATTTTCTTAAGTCTGGCGAGGGGTATCAGTTGGCCGTGTCGCTTCCTTATGCAAAAAAGGAAGAGATGGATCTCTATCAGGCTGCGACCGATCTTGTGATACGAGCGGGCAATTATAAGAGAAATATCCCGCTGCCGAATACATTGTATCATTATGTAGTGACAGCGGCAAAATTCCGCGATGGAACATTGTATATTCAATTTGAAAAAGGGAGGGAAGAAAATGAATCAGGAGAGAATTAACCGATGGAAGAAAGCAGGAGAGTATCAGAAAAAAGCGATCTATGCTCTTATGCCGGAGTGGATGGAGGGGCATATGGAAGTAATCGAAAAGGAGATGTCGCTGATGTTGCAAGATGCTGTCCGAGAGTTTGTGCTTGGAGGCAAAAAATCAGAGAAGAAGCATGAAGAAAAACAAAAAGGGGAACCGGAGGTCAGAAAGGTAGATATTGTATAATAAGGAGAGGTGACAGAGATGCGGATTATAATCTATACAGGAAAAGGCGGTGTTGGGAAGACCAGCATGGCGGCAGCCACTGCGTGCAAGATAGCGGCGGACGGCAAAAAGGTACTTGTGATGAGCACCGATCCAGCGCACAGTCTTGGGGATTCCTTTGACAGAACAATAGGCAGGGAACAGACAAAAATCAAAGAAAACCTATATGCCATGGAAATTGATACAGTATACGAAAGTGAAAAAAGCTGGGGCAACTTAAAAGATTATATAAAAAGACTGTTGACTGCAAAGGGAGGGGACGGAATTGAGGCGGAGGAGCTTCTGGTCTTTCCGGGATTCGAAGAGCTATTCTCCATGTTTCGAATATTGGATGTATATGAGAG
>CAMWWW010000139.1 GCA_947178015.1 uncultured Clostridia bacterium | reverse complement strand
GTGACGGAGGACTATAGGTGGTTCTCTGTGCGGGCCTTTCCCGAAAATGATACCATCAATTCCTTCTATATAAATTTATACTTTTGCGCTTATTTTGGATCAAGCTTTTCCCAAAATAAAGTGCAGAATATCAGAGAAATTACTTTAAAAATCCATTAATAATCTGTGCCTCTGCTTCTTCTTCTGTCAGCCCCAGCGTCATCAGCTTAATGATCTGCTCCCCTGCTATCTTCCCAATGGCTGCTTCATGAATCAAAGAAGCATCCAGATGGTTTGCCGTGATCTCAGGTATCGCGCTTATATTAGCCTGATCCATAATAATAGCGTCACATTCGCTGTGCCCGCTGCATTTGTTATTTCCATTGATCTTCGCCAAGAACATCTGCCGGGACTTATCTTTTGCCACAGCTCTGGAAATCACATTTGTGCCGGAATTCTCTCCATTTAGATTTACCTCAAAGCTGGTTTTTGCATACTGGCTTCCATGTGTCATCAACTTTTCTTTTACAATGAGAGTCGCTCCGTCAGACAGCTCTGCCTGTGTCACTCTCTCTGTTGAATCCACGCCTCGGATCTGCACCGTCTCCATCTCCATATAACTGTTCGGCTCCATATAAATCACCGTCTTGGGATTCATAATGCGCTCCCCTGTGCCCTCGCCGCTTCCATAGTGCTTCTCCACATAGCGCACTCTGGAATTTTTTCCAATATAGAAGGTGTGCACCCCGTCATGCCGGGAGCCTTTGTCTCCTCCATTGTGAATTCCGCATCCTGCAACAATCAACACATCACAGTCCTCGCCAATATGGAAATCATTGTATACCATCTCTTCCAGACCACTCTGGCTTAACAGCACGGGAATATGCACACTCTCTTTCTTTGTACCGGGCTTTATCACAATGTCGATCCCCTGCTTGTCCTCCTTGCTCACAATATCAATGTGAGCCGTCGAATTCCGCTCCACACTGGCGCCGTTCGCGCGGATATTGTAAGCTCCCTGCGTCACTTCATGAAACTCTGTTATCTTCTCCAACAAATTCTTCTGTATCGCATCCATCTTTGCTCCCATCTGTCCACCTTAGGACACTCTATGCTTCTTCCCGCGGCATATCGCGATAATACCGGCAGCCGCCTCCTGCCGCCTCCAAAAGCTCAGGAAGAATCTCCTCCCTGCTGCCTCTTTTTTTCACAGCTCCATCTGCTATAACCACAATCTCATCTGCGATGCTCAATATCCTCTCCTGATGAGAGATAATCACAATCGATCTCTCCTTATTCCGATGCATTTTCTCAAACACACGGATCAGGTTGTGAAAGCTCCACAGATCAATCCCTGCCTCCGGCTCATCGAACACAGAGATTCTCGTATCTCTGGCAAGCACTGTCGCGATCTCAATCCTTTTTAGCTCTCCCCCGGACAAACTTGCATCCACCTCGCGATTAATGTAATCTCTCGCGCATAGACCAACCTCAGCCAGATACTCACACGCTCCCACCGTCGAGAGCTTGGGATTTCCCGATGCAAGCAGTATGAGATCTTTTACGGTTATTCCTTTAAAGCGCACCGGCTGCTGAAAAGCAAAACTTATGCCAAGCTTCGCCCTCTCTGTCACGGACAGTTCTGTAATGTCTGTATCATCCAGAAAAAGCCTGCCGGATGTAGGCTTCTCGATGCCTGCGATCACCTTGGCGAGAGAGGATTTTCCTCCCCCGTTCGGTCCTGTAAGTACTATAAATTTCTTATCCTCTATCTCCAGATTAATATTCTGCAAGATATCCTTCTTTACATGTTCTCCTTCTACTTCAAAGGAGACATCCTGTAGCTTCAGCATATCCTTTCCTCCATCGGTTTTCCTTATTTTCCCATTATAAAATTCCTTCTGAAAAATGTCAACCGATTACTTCTTCATTTTCGGTGTCTGTCTTTGAAAGCGCCTCCTTCTTCATGGCTTTTTTCCGTTTACCAACCAGACCGCCAATCTTTCCTGTCTCCTTTGCAGACAGGCTTCGCCAGCCACCTTCCATCACCCGATCCAAAAGCCCAAGCTCCTGTGCAATCTCAAGTTTTAAGCTCTCCTCCGGCGTCAAATGCAAAAGATCCGGCTTGTTATCCTTTTTTCCTGTTTTTTTAGCCATAAAAATACTCCTTTCCACAATGCTTGTGTACTTGGAGTATCACCAAAATTTAGTGTTCTATTCTTATTTCCCGATTCCGTAAGGAGTATTTTCCACTCTTATAAAATAACCTTGCTCTTTGTGGCAGGATGGGCAGATTGGCGGCACGGTTTCTCCTTCATAGATATACCCACAATTCTGACAGATCCACACCTCACTTTTATCAGATTTTAAAAGCTTGTCCTCCTTCATCAAACTCAGATAATGTCCAAACCGATCCCCGTGCACCTTTTCCACCTGCGCAATCATCTCAAAGGAAGCGGCAACCTTTGGAAATCCCTCCTCCTTTGCCTTTGCAGCAAAGTTCTTATACACATCATCGTGTTCCTCATACTCATTGTGCTGCGCCGCCTCCAAAAGATCCTCCACACTTTCACTGATATTTACTGGATAACAGCCATCCACACAGATATTTTCCCCAGCAAGCTCCCTTAGATGATTGTAAAAAATCTCCGCATGCTGCCTTTCCTGTTCTGCTGTGTAGGTAAATATATCCGCAATCACAGGAAGCGCCATTTTTCTCGCCTGATCCGCCGCGAAGATATATCGATTTCTCGCTTGGCTTTCGCCGGCAAATGCACGCATTAAATTATCCTTCGTCACACTGTTTTTAAAATCCATTATGATTCCTCCATATACTTTTATTGTATCTATAAGTATACGGAAAAAAATAATAATCTATTCAAGCAAAAATGCGGCAAAAACCTGATTGCTCACATCGATCCCTCTGTCTGTGAGAAAGATCCTGTCTCCTTGCTCCTTTAAAAGCTTAAACTTGAGATAATAATCCAGCACATTTTTATAAACCGCCTCTATCGGCATCCCAAAACGCTCCTCAAAATCCGTTTTGCTTATCCCTTCTGTCAGACGAAGCCCCAAAAAACAGAATTCCTCCATCTGCCTCTTGGCAGAAAGCCGCTCCTCCTCCCGCCTCAACGCAGGCAAATTCCTACAATCTCTGTGATATTCTTCCATCAAAGAAGGATTGTGAAAACGTGTTCCATGCAAATAGGAGGAAGCGCCCAATCCCAATCCAATATACTCCTGCCCTGTCCAATATTTGCGATTATGACGGCAGGCAAAAGAAGGTTTTGCATAATTGGATATCTCGTATCGCTCATATCCCGCCTGCGCCAAAAACTCTCTTGTTCTGTAGTACATCCGGCGTTCTTCCTCCTCATCTGGCAGTGCAAGCTCCTTCTGCCTTTCATAAAAGGGGGTTCCCTCCTCAAGAATTAAGCTATATGCAGAAATATGCTCCGGCTGAAGCGAGATTACCTCTCTAAGCGTCCTCTCCCAAGAGTCTTCCGTCTGTCCGGGAATCGCCGACATCAGATCCACGTTGATATTGTCAAAGCCCGCCCTGCGCGCCATCTGATAGGACTCCAAAAAACGCTTATAATTGTGAATTCTCCCAAGCAACCTCAGCTCCTGATCCAACGTTGACTGAAGCCCAAAGCTGACACGATTTATCCCCGCCCTGCGCATAACCGCAAGCTTTTTTTCTTCCACCGTCTCTGGATTGCACTCCACTGTAATCTCCGCATCAGCTTCTATATCAAACGCCTCTCTTACCTCGCCCATCAGCTCCTCTAGGGCCTCCGCCGAAAGAAGAGACGGCGTGCCTCCGCCGAAAAATACGGTATCCGCACGATACCCACAGCTCTTGTATACCTGTATTTCCTTCTTGACCCATTCCACATACGCCATTCTCTCTTCCTCCGGCGCCGGAGCAGAAAGAAAATCACAATAGCTGCACTTCTTCACACAAAATGGAATATGAATGTAAATCCCCTTTTTATCTGTCATCCAATTTTAACACGCTCATAAACGCCTGTTGTGGAATCTCGACATTTCCCACTTGACGCATGCGCTTCTTGCCCTCCTTCTGCTTCTCCAAAAGCTTTCTCTTACGGCTGATATCACCGCCATAACATTTTGCAAGAACATCCTTTCTCATCGCCTTCACTGTCTCCCTAGCGATCACCTTGCTGCCAATCGCCGCCTGAATCGGAATCTCAAACAAATGTCTTGGTATCTCCTCCTTAAGCTTCTCGCACATCCTCCGTCCCCGCTCATAGGCTGTCCCACTATACACAATAAAAGAAAGAGCATCCACCTCCTCCTTGTTAATCAAAATGTCCAGCTTGACAAGCTCCGATTTCGCATACCCCTTCATATCATAGTCAAACGAAGCATACCCTCTGGAGCGAGATTTCAGCGCATCAAAAAAATCATAAATAATCTCATTGAGCGGAAGATCATACTTTAATAGCGCCCTTGTCTCCTCCATATACTCCATGCCAAGATAAACGCCGCGCCTCTCTTGGCACAGATCCATAATCGGACCAATAAATTCTGTTGTCACCATAATCTCCGCGCTCACCATCGGCTCCTCCATATAATCGATCTCCGAGGGATTGGGCAGATTAGAAGGATTGGTAAGCTCTATGACTTCCCCGTTCGTCTTGTGCACCTTATACACAACTCCCGGTGCCGTTGTCACAAGATCCAGATTATACTCCCGCTCCAGACGCTCCTGTATAATCTCCAGATGAAGAAGCCCCAAAAAACCACAGCGAAAACCAAAACCAAGCGCCATGGAAGTCTCCGGCTCAAATTGAAGAGAGGCATCGTTAAGCTGAAGCTTCTCCAGCGCATCGCGCAGATCCGGATACTTCGCTCCATCCGCAGGATACATGCCGCAGTACACCATTGGATTCACCTTTTTATAACCCGGCAGAGGCTCTTTGCAGGGATTCTGCGCATCTGTGATCGTATCGCCGACTGTGGTATCCTTTACATTCTTAATGCTTGCAGTGAGATAACCAACCATACCAGCCGTCAGCTCCTCGCACGGGATAAACTGCCCTGCTCCAAAATAGCCAACCTCCACCACCTCGTAGACCGCATTGCTCGCCATCATCTTCACCTTTGTGCCCTTCGAGACACGCCCTTCCTTCACACGGAAAAAGACAATCACGCCTTTATAAGAATCATAGACGGAATCAAAAATCAACGCCTGAAGCGGCGCATCTGGATCTCCTTTTGGCGCGGGCAACCTCTTCACTATCTGTTCCAGCACATCCTCCACATGAAGCCCTGTCTTTGCCGATATCTGAGGCGCATCATGTGCCTCAAGCCCAATCACATCCTCAATCTCCTCAATTACGCGCTCCGGCTCCGCACTTGGAAGATCGATCTTATTTATCACCGGCAGCACCTCCAGATCATGATCCAATGCAAGATATACATTTGCCAGAGTCTGCGCCTCAATTCCCTGCGCGGCATCCACCACCAGCACAGCGCCGTCACATGCCGCCAGACTGCGTGAAACCTCATAATTAAAATCCACATGTCCGGGAGTATCAATCAGATTAAAGATATATTCTTCCCCATCCTGCGCCTTGTAGACAATACGCACTGCCTGCGCCTTGATCGTGATCCCCCTTTCTCGCTCCAGCTCCATATTATCAAGTACCTGCGCCTGCATCTCCCTCTCCGTCAAAAGACCTGTTTTCTCGATAATCCGATCCGCCAGAGTAGATTTTCCATGATCAATATGGGCAATTATACAAAAATTTCTAATTTTGCTCTGCTCCATGTGTCCTCCTCGCTTTACTAACTTATACTTTCTCAATTCTATTCATTTTATCTAAGGTTATATCATATTTTAACGCTTCTGTCCATGTATTCTTACACAACATACACTTTATCTGAAACCTAGTCTTATCTATTCCTTTTCGAGAGAAAGCATTTTTCAAACACGCTCTAGCCAAAACTAGCTTTGCTACTTTCTCAGTATACTAAATACATTCGTTTTTAACTGCTTTTGTTACCCTATCTTCTATCAAAAAGAAAAAGCACTAACATTTTCGTTAATGCCTCCTCACTCCCCACCATTAATAATGATATCTGCAAGTAAATACTATCAAATGGTTCCCTTCTACCTGATAAACCAACCTATGTTCATCGGTTATCCTTCTACTCCACTTTCCAACTAAATCATATTTTAACGGTTCTGGCTTACCAAGTCCTTCCAATGGATTCCTTGTTATATCCTTGACTAATTCATTATACTGCACAACAAACGCATAAAGGATTAAACTATAAACAATGAAAAAGAAAATCCATTTCATAGATTATTCAGTCTACTTTATTTGTCTAAATTATATAGGTTATCATAAAAGGGACACCAGTTTACAACTTTTTGATAAAGTATAAGTTTTTGTAAGAGTTATTT
>CAMWWW010000138.1 GCA_947178015.1 uncultured Clostridia bacterium | reverse complement strand
TGAACTAAGCGGGAGCGGGGTGACGGAGGAAATAGCTGCGGCGGCTATGCGGACCATTCTCAAACATGATTTCACAAACTGCCTTTACATAAACCTATAAATTTTGATAAAATGAAGGGAAGATACAGAAAAAGTAACCATCGCTACAACAAAAGTATTCATAATATTACACATGTAGAGCATAACGGAATACCTTGCAATAACGTTTGTTTGATAGTATACTTAAAGGAAATAGAAGGAAGTATAATAGAATAGAGAGTATAGGTTTAAACACAGATTTTAGCGGGTTTGCGGCTATGGAGGATGTGGAATGGGTCAGAAACGGTGGAAGATCACAGGGATGCATGCATTGAAAATTGCTGTGGGAAGCAGTGTGGCGATTTATGTGGCGGAGATGCTTCATTTGCAGTTTGCGGCATCGGCGGGAAGCATTGCGCTGCTTACTATAGTGTCTACAAAGTGGGATACCGTCCGATTATCACTGTACCGCATTGTGACATTTTTTCTTACTATTATTCTTGCATTTGTTACTTTTACCGTTTTCCGTATTGAGTGGGTGGAGTATGGAGTGTTTATCTTTGCATTGGTCATGCTTTGTGAAGCATTTGGCTGGAAGGCGGCGATATCGGTTAATGCCGTGATAGGGACACATTTTCTTACCACTAGGGATTTTAGCGGGACATTTGTGATCAATGAGCTTGCTTTGGTGCTGATTGGCATTTCTATCGCGTTGGTGCTTAATATGTTTCACAACAACGGCAGCCGTAAAAAAGAGATTGTGAAGCATATGCGATATACGGAACAGCAACTTCAGCGGATTTTAGGCGAGGTGACGGAGTACCTTTCGGACAAGAAGCCAGAGATTAACGTGTGGAGTGATCTGAGGGCATTGGAGACAGATTTGCAGAGATTTATCAGCGATGCCTATGATTATCAGAACAATACGTTTCAGTCTCATCCGGGCTATTATATTGATTATTTTGAGATGCGGCTGAACCAGTGCCATATTCTTCATAATTTGCACAATGAGATGAGAAGAATCCGCAGCATGCCAAGACAGGCGGCGGTTATTGCTGATTATATTTTATATCTGGTGGAATATGTTGTCGAGCGGAATGTTCCGCAGGCGCAGATTGAGAAGCTGGAAGGTATTTTTGAAGTGATGAAGAGAGAGCCCTTGCCTTTGAGCAGGGAAGAGTTTGAGAGCAGGGCAATGTTGTACCATATACTGATGGATCTGGAAGAATTTTTGATCTTTAAGAAACGATTTGTGGAGGGGCTGAGTGAGGAACAGAGGAGAAGATACTGGAATCAAAAATAGGGGTGATAACAATGGATGCATTTATTCAGTTTAAGGATGTAACAAAATCATATGGCAGCGGCAATACCAAGATATTTGCCGTGTCGCATGTCTCCTTTGAGGTGCAAGAGGGTGAATTTTGCGTGCTTTTGGGTTCTTCGGGAGCAGGAAAGACCACGCTGCTTAATCTGTTGGGAGGTATGGACACGGTTACAGAAGGAAGCATTTATTTTCATGGCAGAGATATTTCAAGCTTGAAAAATCGGCAGTTAATTGAGTATCGTCGGCATGATGTGGGATTTGTATTTCAGTTTTATAATTTAATTCCTAATTTAACGGCGCGTGAGAATGTGGAGATAGCGGCGCAGCTTTGTAAGGAGCCCATGCCCGCGGCGGAGGCGCTTGCCATGGTGGGGCTTAAAGAGCGTGCCAATAATTTCCCTGCACAGCTTTCTGGCGGGGAGCAGCAGAGGGTGTCGATTGCGAGGGCGCTGGCAAAGAATCCCCAGCTTCTGCTTTGTGATGAGCCGACGGGAGCGCTGGATTATGTGACGGGCAAAGCGGTGCTGAAGCTGCTTTATGATTTGAGCCGAAAGAGGCATACGACGGTAATTATTATTACACATAATCAGGCGATTGCACCGATGGCGGATCGGATTCTTAAGATGAAAAGCGGGCGCATTATATCGAATGAGCTGAATCCGTGTGTAATTCCTATTGAAGAGATTGAGTGGTGAGGGCAGTATGGGACGATCGGTTATCAAGATGACGTTGCGCAGCATCCGCTCCTTTTTTGGGCGGTATATGGCGCTGTTTTCTATTATACTAATCAGTGTCGCCTTTTTTTCTGGGCTTAAGGTGACGAAGGATGCGATGGTACATGCAGGGGATCGCTATTTTACAAGTCAGAATTTCTATGATTTCAGGCTGATATCAACAATCGGCTTTTCTGATAAAGAGGTGGATTTGTTTGCTGCTATGCCGGAGATTTTATGCGCAGAGGGCGTGATGGCGCTGGAGGCGGAGGCAGAGTATGAGGGGGAGGAGAATACGTATCAGTTTCTCTCCATTCCTGAGCAGATCAATCAAGCGGTATTAACAGCAGGACGTATGCCGGAGGGGGAAAAGGAATGTCTGGCAGATGACAGCTCTTTTACAGAGAGCGATATTGGGAAAAAAATTCTGCTGGCGGACAGCAATACAGACGAGGTGAAGGAGCTGTTTCAGGTGGAGGAGTACACCATTGTGGGACTTGCAAAATCTCCGCTTTTTATTAGCTCTAATTTAAGTTCTGGAAGTACCGGAGGAGGTTCCTTGCAGGGATTTCTCTATCTGCTTAAGGAGGGATTTGCTTCTGAGGTTTATACGGAGCTTTCCGTGACATTAAGGGAGACAGCCTATCTTTACAGCGAGGAATATCAGGAGATAATGGATAAGACAAAGCCGATAGTGGAGGCGGCTTTGGAGGAAGCGGCAGAGAGACGTTTGGAAGAGCTTTTGGAAGAGGAGGGGCTGACAAGAGAGCTTGCCGAGCAGCTTGGCATAGAGCTTGAGGAGCCGGAAACCTATCTGCTTGGGCGGACCGAAAATGCAGGGTATGTCAGTTTTGAAAATGATACCTCGATAGTGAGTGGAATTGCGAATGTGTTTCCTGTTTTTTTTATACTGGTTGCCATGCTGGTGTGTATCACCACAATGACGCGCATGATTGAGGAGGAGAGAACGCAGATTGGTGTGCTCAAGGCATTGGGTTTCTCCGGCGGCGCTATCACGGCAAAATATATGCTGTATGCGGTCAGTGCCACAGTGCTTGGCTGGGGAGTGGGATTTTTCTTGGGTACATGGGGAATTCCTCAGATATTGTGGGTTGCATACCGCACCATCTATGATTTTACCTCTCTGCCTTATTTGTTCGACCCCGTTTTGGCAGCGCTGACATTATTGGTAGCTTTGGCTGGAACAATGGGCAGTACGTGGTTTTCTTGTCATAGAGAGTTGTACGAAGTTCCGGCAACCCTGCTGCGCCCGCGAACACCCAAGGCGGGAAAAAGAGTTTTGCTGGAGCATATCACAGGCTTGTGGCGCAGACTTCCTTTTTTGCAGAAGGTATCTCTTCGAAATATGTTTCTATATAAAAAGAGATTTGTAATGATGATTGTGGGTATCAGCGGCTGTACAGCACTGCTTGTGACGGGGTTTGGCGCGAAGGATTCCATTGTCTCTGTGGGTGAAGAGCAATATGTGCGGACGCAGAAATATAATATGGAAGCGGCTTTTTCTGCCGGAGAGACAGAAGAAGCACAAAAAGAGCTAGATCAGAGCGAGTACGTGGAGAGGTATCTTAGTTATTCCTCAGAAAGTGCAGATGTGTTGTTGCAGGGAACCTCCCGCTCCGTACAGCTTCTGGTTTTTGCGCAGGACAATCTTTCGGATTACTGGGATCTGAGGGGAATCGGCGACGCAACATCTTATATGGAGGAGGGAAATGCTTTTATCAGCAGCCAAGCGGCAGAAATGCTGGGCGTGGCGGAAGGAAGTGTAATTGAGCTTCGCCTGTCGGAGAGGGAAACCGGACAGGTTGTGGTGGCAGGTATCTTTGAAAATTTTATTAATAATTATGTATTCCTTTCCAAAGAGACGTATGAAAAGCGGTTTGGAGAGTGGGAGGCGACAGCAGCATGTATATACAGCAAAGAGGATGAGGCGGAGGCGGCGGTAAAACTTCGGGATAGTGCTTCCATCAGTCGGGTCAGCCTTCTGTCGGACTCGCTTCAGACCATCGAGGAATCTTTGGCCTGCTTAAATTATGTGGTGGCTCTTCTCATTGTATTTGCAGGTATTTTGGCATTTATTGTAATCTATAATTTGACAAATATTAATTTGTCCGAAAGAACGAGAGAGATTGCTACGGTTAAGGTGCTGGGTTTTTACCCCAAGGAGACGGACAGCTATATTTTGAGGGAGAATCTGATTATGTCTGCGCTGGCGGGGCTGGTGGGACTTCCCGTTGGCATAGCCTTGCATCGGTTTGTAATGAACCAGATTGCGGTAGATGGGCTGAGCTTTTTGATATGTATTGAAAAGGGGCATTTTGTGATCGCTTTTTTAATGACCCTATTGTTTGCTCTGCTCATTAATCTATATATGCACAGGCAGATCGAAAAAATTCCAATGGCAGAGTCGTTAAAAACAGTTGAGTGATGGCGTGGCAGTCACAGGCGCAGAGAGCTGCGCGGAAATGAGGATTTGTATGGAGATAGAGCGTAAGTTTTTGATTCCTAATTTGCCGGAACATATCGAAGAGTATCCGGTCTGCTTGATGGAACAGGCATATCTGTGCCGTCAACCCGTGTTGCGTGTCAGAAGGGAAGAGCACGGGGAGGAGAAGCGCTTTGTGTTGACTTATAAGTCAAAGGGGCTTCTTGAAAGGGAGGAATATAATCTGCCGCTTGATGAAGATTCTTATCGGCATCTGAGAGCAAAGGCAGATGGGAGATGGATTACAAAGAGACGATATCGCATACCAGAAAAAGATGGATTAACCATAGAGCTGGATATTTTTGAAGGGGAGCTTACAGGGCTTGTGATGGCAGAGGTGGAATTTCCTGATAAAGAAACCGCGGAGGCGTATCAGGCGCCGGAGTGGTTCGGAGAAGAAGTGACGTATGACCCAGCGTATCATAATTCTAATTTGTCGTTAGAAAAAAGCAATTTGTTACCGTTCACAGGTTGTCAAAAAAGCACGATATGATTTTAGAAATGGAGGAAGGATATGACAGTTGATCAAGCGCAGGATAAAGCGGAGCAGATTAAGAAAAGTATTGGCAGAGTGATTGTGGGGAAGGAGCGTGTGACGGAGCTTCTGCTCACAGCCGTGATTGCGGGCGGGCATGTGCTTTTGGAGGATGTGCCGGGCACGGGCAAGACCATGTTGGCGAAATCACTGGCGCGTTCTGTGGGAATAAAATTCTCTAGAATCCAGTTTACGCCAGATCTGCTGCCGTCAGATATTACGGGACTGAATTATTATAATCAGAAGGAGGGGGAATTTGTTTTTCGCGAGGGGCCAGTGTTTGCCAATATTCTTCTGGCGGATGAGATTAACCGCGCCACGCCAAGGACACAGTCAAGTCTTTTGGAGTGTATGGAGGAGAAGCAGATCACGGTGGATGGAAAGACGTATCAACTGACCCCTCCGTTTTTTGTGGTGGCGACGCAGAATCCCATTGAGACGGCGGGGACTTTTCCGCTGCCGGAGGCGCAGATGGATCGATTTTTGATGCAGCTCTCGATGGAGCTTCCTGCGATGGAGGATGAGCTGGCAATTATTGACCGTTTTATAAAAGAGAATCCCCTTGAGGCGGTGGAGCCTGTGATTACAGGAGATGAGCTGGCGGAGCTTATGGTTTTTTGCAAGGAGATCACCATTCACCCGTCGCTGAGGCGCTATATTGTGGAGATTATAGAGGCTACAAGGGATAAGGCAAGAGCCTCGATGGGTGTGAGTCCCAGAGGAACACTGGCTTTAGTGAGGGCGCTTCAGGCATATGCGCTGCTTCATGGCAGGAGCTATGTGGTGCCAGAGGATGTGAAGGATTTGGCGGTTCCGGTTTTAGCGCACAGAATTATGATGCAGGGGTTGGGACAGGATCGGGAAGCTGCCGTGGATCTGCTGAATCAGATACTGTCAAGTGTGGCAGTTCCATCAGAGGATTGGAAGTAGAATATGGAGATTTTATTTGTGATATTGGGAGCGTTTCTTGTGTATTTTTTGCAGGGGATACTCTATGCGCACTATTGGGACAGAGGGCTTTCGGCTCAGATTCGTTTTACAAAGCCGGAGATTGGAGAGGGGGAGAGCAGTGAGCTTAAGGAAATTATTGTAAATAAAAAATTTCTTCCCGTGCCAATGCTCCATGTGAAGTTTGAGACCGATCGAAGTCTTGTGTTTCAGGGAGAGAAAAATCTGAATGTGTCGGACCGCTGTTATAAAAATGACATATTTTCTCTTATGATGTATCAGAAAATTACAAGAACACTTAGTTTTACTGGAAAAAAGCGAGGGCTTTATCAGATTAACAGGCTGGATCTGGTTTCTTCGGATCTGTTTATGAAGAACAGTCTTTTAAATTCTATGGAAAATCAAGCGAAGCTTTTGGTGTATACAAGAGCGGTGGATATGACAA